>JAACDH010000173.1 GCA_009936995.1 Rhodobacterales bacterium | reverse complement strand
TGGCTCTGGCCGATTGCATCGCCAAAGTTGTTGGACGTGGCAAGGGCCGCATCCATCCTGCGACTCGTACCTTCCAAGGCATTCGCATCGCGGTCAATGGCGAGCTCGACCAGCTCGAGTCCCTTCTGGCACAGAGTGTCTCCCGCCTCAAGGTGGATGGCCGCCTGGCCATCATCACCTTTCACTCCCTGGAAGACCGAATGGTCAAGCATTTCCTGGCGGAACAAGCCGGAAAGAAGCTGCCAAAGGATGGCTACGGCAATCCCATCGGCCTCGTACATTTCGAACTATTTAAGGCGGTTGTCCCCGCCGAAGATGATCCAAACCCACGCGCTCGCTCGGCCCGCTTGCGCGGAGCTCGGAGGCTTCCATGGAACGAACGGTGACCCAACACACGCTAGTCCGAGCCACCGCCGTCAACGAGACCGGGTTCCGTCCCCGTGTCGACCTCCGGCGTCTACGGCCCCTTTGGCGTCACGCCGTGTTCATGATGTGCCTGTTCTCGGTGATCGCGTTCGCCGTGGCCGTGCGTATTGATGTGCAGCAACTTCGCAAAGACCTCGACCGCAACGGCCGTATGCAACGTGAGGCTGGAATCCTCCACGATCGACTCCAGCTCGAAATGGATGCTCGTCGGCGTGCGGCGGCCATGGAAGTGGTCGCTCGGCGGCTGAACCTCGGCACAGCCGCTAGTGTCGTGCGCTTAGAGGTAGGCAACGAATGAGCAAGCGCCTACACCTTCCACCAATCGAGCCACCTGTCGAGCACCAATCGGCGGTGCGCAAGCGCGCAGCGGGCCGGATTAAGTTGGTCGGTGGAATGTTGATGCTGTTGGTGTTCAGTACAGGAGCCCGTGGCGTTCAGCTCAGTATGTCACCCTCCGACCGCACCATTCGAGCGGCCAGCGTTCAGCGTTGGAATCAGGTGACCGTCCAGGCGCGTCGCGGCGAGATCCTCGATCGCAACGGTCGTCGTCTGGCGACGTCCGTGGCCACGCCCAACATCGTGGTCGACCCCATTCGTGTCTCCCCCAATGAGCGAGCGGCCTTGGCCGCACAAGTGGCTGCCATTCTCGACCTCCCGGAGGCCGAAGTCTTCGAGAAGATGGGTCGCAGCAGCCGATACGCAAAGCTGTCGACTCGAGTACATCCGGCAATCGCCGCCCGGGTCGAGGCCCTGCGTCACCCCGCGCTGTGGACGGAACGCAACAGCCGACGTTTCTACCCAGAAGAGTCCTTGGCCGCTCAGGTGGTGGGATTCGTTGACGGCAGCGGCGCCGGTCGTGAGGGCATGGAAGCCAAGCTAGACGAGTATCTTCGCGGAGGCGCCCTGTTGCGCCAGCGCCGGCGGGATCGCCGTGGGCTCGCCGTCGAAGACCCCTCGGGTTGGTCGGGTTCTTCCAACGTGGGCATGGATGTCCACACCACCCTCGATCGCACCATCCAACGCATCCCCGAACGTGCCCTAGAGGGCGTCGTCGAGAACTCGGCCCCGCTCGCGGTCTCGGCGGTGGTGGTCGACGTAAAGACGGGCGACATCCTCGCCATGGCGAATGCGCCAACCTTCAACCCTAACAAACTCAGTGGTGAGGCGGCGCCGCGAAAGAACCACGTTGTTCAAGACGCGATCGAGGCCGGCTCGGTGTTCAAGCCGTTCACGGCCGCCGCCGCAGTCGAAGAGGGCTTAGTCACCGAAAACACCATGGTCAACTGTGAAGGTGGCCTGTACTACATTGGTCGAACCGCTATTCACGACGATCACCCTCATCGTATGATCACCATGTCCGAGGTCATCAAGTACTCCAGCAACATCTGCTCGGCTAAGCTTGCGCTTCAGATGGGTGCCGACACCTTCTTGGGCTACATTCACGACTTCGGCTTTGGACAGCGCACGGGCATTCCGCTTCCCGGCGAGCGTGCGGGTCGAGTTCGTAAGGCCGATAAAATCCGTCCCATCGAGCTCGCGACCACGTCGTACGGACAGGGCGTCACCACTACGCCGCTTCAGATGGCGATGGCAACCGCCGCCCTCGCCAACGGTGGTGTGCGCATGAAGCCCCGGTTGTTGTCTCGGGTGGAGGACCAACATGGCATTCCCGAGTTCGTGCAGCAGCCCGCGACGGTCATGCGCGTGGTCTCGGCGGACAGCGCCAACAGCGTGACCCGGATGATGGTCACCGTTACCGAACCGGGAGGCACCGCAACTCGCGCCGCCGTTCACGGCTACAAAGTCGCGGGCAAGACAGGTACCGCCGAAAAGGTGAAGAACGGCGTCTACACTCGGGCGCGCATTGGCTCTTTCATGGGATTTGTTCCGGCCGACAACCCGGTGGTCGCCATTGTTGTCATCGTAGATGAGCCCTCCAAGGGCAGTCGATACGGCGGCATCGTCGCTGCACCTGCCTTTAGCGAGATTGCAGGCCAAACGCTGCGCTACCTGGGCGTGCCGCCTGATTCCGCGCTCCTCGACCTCGATGAGGACACTAGCTCTGACGAAGCCCTTGTGGCTGTTGCCGACGTCGAAGCGCTGTCCTTGCATTGGGAACGTGACGCGTGGACGCTTCCCGACCTGGTGGGCCGCGATCTGCGCGAGGTGATGGTCGGCCTCCAAGGTGCCGCGCTCGACCTTCAGATCGAAGGCAGCGGCAACGTGGTGTCTCAGTACCCACCTGCTGGCAGCTACGTCCGACCGGGCACTCCGATTCGCGTCGCACTTCAATAGTACAAACGCTCTTTCTTAACCTCTCTCCGCTAGACCGATTCGCGGCCGGAAACATCGACAAGGAATCTCACCCTCCCCGGTGAAATTTGCTCTGGACCCTATGGGCGGCAAGCCATGTGAGTTCTGTCAGGCTCCCTTCCTCCTGACGTTCACACCGGCCATACCGGAGCTTCCTTGCGCTTTTCTGGTTGCAACAGTGAGCTAATCTCCGGCTGCGAATCGGCCTCCTCTCCCTCCATCTTACCTCACGTGCAGCCAAAAATTGTCCGGCCGCGTGTGGTCCCCAAGGGAATCGACTTCGACACTGGGATTTTCCCTTGAATTTTGGGTGCGAAGCAGCGTAGAATTAGCCAGATGGCCGCCGTGTTCCTTCTGGGATGCGCACATCATCCTCCCCGTGCCTCGCCCTCTCCGTATTCCCCCGTTGTTCCCGCCATGACTCTGGCCGAACTACTTCGGGACGTCCCTGTACTGGACGTCCGTGGATCCCTCGATCGCTCTGTGCACCACGTCACGCGCGACAGCCGCGAAGTGCGCCCAGATTCTGTGTTCGCAGCGGTGGTTGGCGCGACGGTGGACGGCCATGATTACGCTTCGATGCTGGACTGTGCGGCGGTGTTGGTCGAAAGAGACGTTTCTGTGAAGCCGGGCGTGACCGTGGTGCTGGTACGGAGCACCAAGCGGGCTCTCGCGTTGCTGGCGTCGGCCATTCACGGCAATCCAAGTCAAGATGTGTCGGTGATCGGCGTCACGGGTACCAACGGCAAGACCACGGTGACCACGATGGTCGAGGGCGCGCTGCTGCACCTCGGACACACCGTGGCGCGCGTTGGCACCACTGGAAACGCTGTGAACGGCGTCTCTCGGCCCTCTGGATTCACCACGCCAGAGGCACCAGTGCTTCATTCGTTGCTCGCTGAACTCCGTGATGAGGGAGTAAAAACGCTGGTGATGGAGGTTTCGAGTATCGGGCTCTCCCAACATCGCGTTGATGGCATCGCCTTTCGGGTGGCGGCGTTTACCAATCTCACTCAGGACCACTTGGACTTCCACGGCACCATGGAGGCCTACGAAAGCGCTAAGGCCCGGCTGTTCCAAGACCTCCTGGGTCCGAAGCGTCAGGGCCCGAGGGCAATTCTCTGGGGCGATGATCCCGCCCAATCGCGAATGGGGGCGCCAAGTGACCGTTGGACGTACGGGGAGAGCGAGCGCTGCGACGTGCGTTTACGGTCTTCCGAGAGGTCGCTGACCGGCATGGTCCTTCAGCTCGAAACGCCTCGGGGATCCACCCAGCTCCGCAGCCCGATGATCGGTGCCCACAACGCCCTGAATCTCACCGGTGCGATGGCGATCTTGCTCGCCCATGGTGTCGAGCTTGATGATGCCCGATTGGGACTCGAGGCGGTTGCGGGTGTACCCGGTCGACTCGAAGTCGTCTCCAATCCCGGGCAGCCACTGGTGGTTGTAGACTACGCTCATAGTGAAGACGCCCTTCAGCATGCGCTGTCCACGCTGCGAGCCCTAAATCCCCGGACGTTGTGGGTGGTGTTCGGATGTGGCGGCGATCGCGACCGCAGCAAGCGCTCGAAGATGGGGGCAGCCGCCCATGCGCTGGCCGATCATGTGGTGGTCACCAATGACAACCCTCGCGGCGAAGATCCCGACGTCATTCTCGACCACATTCTCGCGGGTATACCCGGAAACGCCACTCGGTTGGCCGACCGCAAGACCGCCATCGGGTGGGCTCTTCAACACGCTCAGCCGGGTGACGCCGTGTTGATCGCAGGAAAGTGACACGAGACCGCCCAAGAAGTCGCGGGTGTGAAACATCCCTTCGACGACCGCGTTGTGGCCCGGTCCATTCTGGAGGCCCTGTGAAATTCGACGCCCAAGCCATCGCCGAAGCTACAGGCGGCACCGTGCTCCGCGAAGCCATGACGGGAGACATCCTCACCGACACCCGTGCCCTCCATGAGCAGTCTTGGTTCCTGGCGCTCAAGGGTGCCCGGTTCGATGCCTACGACTTTCTCGATCAGGCGAAGACGGCCGGTAGCCTGGGTTGCATTGTGTCAAAGGCACCACCCGAGTGGTGGACGGGCGGCGCTGTGCTTGTCGACGACACCACTCAAGCCCTGCAAGACTTGGGTCGGTACGCGCGCTCCAAGATGGACGTTCCGGTTGTCGGCCTCACCGGTAGCTCTGGAAAGACCACCACTCGGGCGCTTCTCGCGTTGGCGCTGTCGCCTCTCGGAGACGTGCACCAGACCGTCGGGAACCTGAACAACCACCTCGGCGTTCCCATGACCCTGATCGCCGCGCCGAGCGACAGCGCTGCGTTGGTCGTCGAGATGGGCACCTCCTCTCATGGTGAGATTGCTTTCCTGGCCAAGCTGGCCACCCCGACCGCTCGGCTGCTGCTGAACATCGGTCCGGCCCACCTGCTCGAGCTGGGAGGTCTTCAAGGTGTCGCCCGAGAGAAGGGCGCGCTCTTCGACACCGCGAGGGCAGGAGATGTGGCGGTGCTCAACGCCGACGACCCTCATCTGCGGGGCATGACGGTTCCCGATGGGGTCCGTTTGGCGCGTTACGGAGCCGGCGAAGATGTGGATGTCCGATTGCTCAGCGCAAAGGTCAACCCCAAGACGTTGGACACGCACGCCACCTGGCGAACGCCGGAAGGCACCTTCTCGGCGACAATCGCTGCACCGGGGCGGCACATCGCTCACAACGCTGCTGGCGCGCTTGCCATGGCTTGGCTGCTCGGAGTTCCGCTTCAGGCCGCCACCGAGGCCCTTGGAAACTACCAGCCAGTAGGCATGCGGCTTCGCGGCGAAGATTTGGGCGGCGGAGCTGTTGCCCTCAACGACGCCTACAACGCGAACCCCCAGTCCATGGAGGCCTCTCTGCGCATGTTGGCGGACCTTCCGGGGCGGCGCGTGGCGGTCTTGGGCGACATGCTTGAGCTCGGAACCGACGAAGCCTATTGGCATCAACAAATCGTAGATTTGACGGTGTCGCTGGCGCTCGATCGAGTGGTCTTGGTGGGTGGCTTGATGTCGGCGACGGTGGGCGGCGTCAATTGTCAGCGGTTCGAACACCGGCATGACGTCGCTGATAGCTTCGCACAATGGCTGCAATCCGGCGACACCGTGCTGTTCAAGGGCAGCCGCGGTGCACGCGTGGAACAGATTCTGCATTCCGTAAAAACACTACGGACCCAAGGAGACAGCTGATGCTGTACTGGTTGTTCATCGATCCCGGCCCCTTCGCCGATCTTGCGCCGGGTACCGGCGTGTTCCGCTACATCACCTTTCGCACGGCTTGGAGCGTGATCACCGCGCTGATGCTGACGTACATCGCGTTTCCGCCGTACATCGCTTGGCTGAAGCAGCGGAAAGTCGACCAGATCATTCGCGCTGACGGCCCTGCATCTCACGCGATTAACAAGGTTGGAACACCTACAATGGGTGGTGTGGCTTTGCTCGGTGGCGTTGCAGTGGCCACGTTTCTGTGGGCCCGACTCGACACGCCGTACCCGTGGATGGTGCTGATGGTGATGTTCGGCTACGGCATCATCGGCTTCATTGATGACTGGCGCAAGGTCATGTACCAAGACACCAAGGGCTTGAGCGGTCGTTACAAGATTCTCGGACAGGTGACTATTGGCGGTGGCGTCCTAGCCTGGGCCTACCTCGGCGGTCACCTCTCACCCGACCTCGACCTTCCGTTCTTCAAGGAAACCACGGTGCACTTTGATGCCCTTTGGGTGGGTGCGCCCACATGGTTGGCTTGGCTGTACGTTGCGTTCGGTGTGTTCATGATGGTGGGCACGTCAAATGGCGTCAACCTGACCGACGGCCTCGACGGTTTGGCCATCGGTCCAGTGATGACAAGTGCTGGCACCTACGGCGTCATCGCGTATGTGGTCGGTAACGCCAAGTTCGCGGAGTACCTTGGGATTACCTACGTCGCTGGCGTGGGTGAGCTGCTGATTGTGGCCATGGCCATCGTCGGCGCTGGTCTTGGGTTTCTCTGGTACAACGCCTATCCCGCGCAGATCTTCATGGGTGACGTTGGTTCCCTGAGTCTCGGCGGAACCCTGGCGATTCTGGCCATTCTGACCAAGCACGAGGTCCTACTGGTGCTGGTTGGCGGCATCTTCGTCCTCGAGACGCTCTCGGTCATTGCCCAGGTGACGAGCTTCAAGACCACCGGCAAGCGCGTGTTGCTGATGGCACCGATTCACCACCACTACGAGAAGAAGGGCTGGTCCGAGCCGAAGATCATTGTTCGCTTCTGGATCATCAGTATCATCCTGGCCCTTGTCGCACTTTCTACTCTGAAGCTTCGCTAGATATGACACACCGCACCGTCATTATGGGACTGGGACGCTCTGGCCGAGCGGCTGCGGCGCTGGCCATGAGCCGGGGCGATGCGGTGGTGTGTGTCGACTTAAATCTTCAGGCCGAGCCGGTGCCTGGGGCCCAACTGGAGCTTGGCCCCCACCGCCGCCAGACCTTCCTCGATGCCGATGAAATAGTGGTTTCTCCCGGAATTCCCGCCCGACAGTGCGACATCGTTGCCGCCCAAGCACACGGCGTGAAGGTGATCGGGGAGTTGGGCTTTGCGGCTGGCTTCCTCGACCTGCCCACGGTGGCGATCACTGGAACGAACGGAAAGTCGACCGTTACCGCGTTGATGGGGCAAATCCTTCGCTTTGCAGGACATCACCCATTTGTTGGTGGCAACCTGGGCAGTCCGCTGTCTCTTGCCGTCGGAAATACAGACGTGGACAGCCTCGTGATTGAGGTGAGCAGCTACCAACTCGAGCTTCCCGGTGGCTTTGCGCCGGACGTCTCAGTCATCCTGAATCTGACGCCCGACCACCTGGCTCGACATGGAAATATGCAGGGGTATGCCAAGGCGAAGGCGGAGATCTTTGCGCGCGCTACGGTCGGTCAGGTCACGGTGCTCCCGGTCGACACGCCGTTGCTCGAAGATGCGGCACCCAAGCGTGGCATCAGGCTGTGGCTGGGTGGGCACCCGGGCGTAATTCGCGACGGCAACACCGCACACATCGTGGTTCCCTTTAAGGGAGTGGACAAAACCATCGCGCTGGAGCGGACTCGGCTCGCTGGCGAACACAACAAGGACAACCTGGCTACCGCGGCGCTGTTGGCTGTCTGTATGGGCGTCGATGTCGAATCTATCCAGTCGTCTATCGCCAGTCTCGAGGCGTTGGCTCATCGGATGGAGCCCGTTGGCGCGCTGGCAGGGGTGCTGTGGATCAATGACTCCAAGGCCACCAATGTGGACGCTAGTCGGGTAGGAATCTCCGGCCTAGACCGACCGCTGGTGGTGCTGTTGGGGGGAAAGGCAAAGGGGCCCGGCTTCGCCATGCTCTCCGAAACCCTGGCCCAACAACGGGCGACCGTCTGTTTTGGTGGCGATGGTCCACAGATTGCCGCGGAACTCAGGAGCACGGGCCTCGACGTTCAACTCGTGGCCACAATGGACGACGCACTCTGTGCCGCCCAACAGCTCGCTCAAACTGGGGACGCTGTTTTGCTGTCTCCCGGTTGTGCCAGCTTCGACGAATTCGAAAACTTTGAGCATCGCGGGCGTGTCTTTCGCGCCTGGGTAGAAGAGAGGCTCTCATGAGCAACGAACAAAATGGAGGGTGGGACTGGCCGCTGTTCATCATCACCTGCTGCCTGGCTGGCATCGGTTTGTTGATGATCCTGTCGGCAAGCTCGCTCAGCGCGGATGCCACCTACGGAGACGCTACTCACTTCGTCACCCGTCAGGCCATGGGCTTGATGGTGGGCGCCACGGGTGCCGCCGTTGTGGTCCTGATGCCGTGGAACACGCTGCGAAAGTGCGCTTGGCCCTTCTATCTACTCACGCTATTCCTGCTCATCTTGGTCATGTCGCCCCTGGGTCACGAGGCCAATGGCGCGTCTCGGTGGATTCGCATCGGCGGCATCAACTTGCAGCCCTCTGAGTTTGCCAAGCCCGCGCTTGTCCTGGTGCTCTCCCATCACTTGGCGTGCAACGAGGGCCGCCTACGCGACGTCGTTGGCGTGGTCATCCCAGCCTTCGTGCTGCAAGTGGTGCCGCTGCTGTTGATGGTCATTTTCCAGAAGGACTTCGGGGCCACGGTCATCTTGCTCGGCCTGGCGGGTGTGCTGCTCTTCATCGCTGGCCTGCAATGGCGCTACGTGTTTGTGGGTATTGGTGGTGCGATCGCCGGTCTGGCCTTGATGGTCGTCGTCGAGCCGTATCGAATTCGTCGACTCACGGGCTTT
>JAACDH010000001.1 GCA_009936995.1 Rhodobacterales bacterium | reverse complement strand
CGACTACATGCCCAAGCCGTCCGGGCCCTCCCCCCGTTCGCCGCACTCTTAGAGCCCATCGGCGCCAGCACCCGCGAGCCCAGCTTCGCCGGCTCAGACGTCACGCCATTGGTGGTGGCAGGCGCCCTTGGACTGGGCGCCAAGCAAGACACCACCGGCTATTGGCCCATCCACCACACCGAGGCCGACACGGTAGACAAGATCGACCCCCAAGCCCTGCGAAAGAACGTCGCCTCGTACACGGTGGCCGCCTGGTGGATGGCCGAGACCCTCGACCTACCTGAAGCCGCGGTGCGCTAGATGTTCGGCATTGTTCAAGAAGGGCAGGACCTTGTCTGGCGGAAGCTCTCCACACCCACACCCAACGCCCATCAGGTGCGGATTCGGGTGACCGCCGCCGGCGTAAACCGCGCCGATCTCGTTCAGCGAGCCGGCCACTATCGCCCCCCTCCCGGTGCCTCCGATATTTTGGGGCTGGAGTGCGCCGGGGTGGTCGACGCCATCGGTGAATCGGTGACCCAATGGAAGCTCGGCGACCGGGTGTGTGCGCTGCTGAGTGGCGGTGGCTACGCCCAACAAGTGGTCGTGCACAAGGGCAGCGTCCTGACGATCCCCGCCGGCCTCACCGACATCGAGGCGGCCGCGCTGCCCGAGGTGTGGACAACCGCCCACCTCAACGTCTTCCAGGAGTCCGGACTTCGACCGGGCCAGCGGGTGCTTCTGCACGCCGGCGCGAGCGGCGTCGGTACCGCGGCCATCCAGCTGTGCGCCTGGGCCGGCAACCCGTGTATGGCCGTAGTCGGTGCCGACGTGAAGGTCGACCGCTGTCTCAAGCTGGGCGCAGAGGCCGCGATCAATCGGCACACCTCGGACTGGTGGACCCATCCTTGGCTCGAAGGTGGCGTCGATCTCATCCTCGACCCCGTCGGCGCCGACAGCGTGCCCCGTGGCGTTCGAGCCCTTCGGCGAGGCGGCGTCTTGGTGGTCATCGGTCTGCTCAGCGGTCGCCGCGCAAACGTCGACCTTGGCCCCCTGTTGGTCAAACGACTTCGCATTCAGGGCTCTGTGCTCCGGGCTCGCACCGACGATGAAAAGGCCATCATCATCCAAAAACTCCGCATCGGACCCTGGTCAGAATTCACTAAAAAGCGACTTTTGCCGGTAATCCATGGCACGTTTCCAATCCAAGAAGCAGACCGCTCCCACCAACTCCTGGCAAACAACCAGACCATCGGAAAGATGGTGTTGATCGTCCCCGATTGACTAAAACGACATAAATGGTGTTGACGGCAGGCAGCCAGCAGATGAATATCCCCCCGTAAGAATCGTCTCAACCGACGACACGGAGGAAATCCCATGCTGCGTTCCCTAGCCCTAGCCCTAGCCCTAGTCCTTTCGACCTCGGCCCATGCCGACACCAAAGAAGATCTCGACCTGCAAAAGGCTGAAGTCGCGTACGCCAAGTCCGTCTCCAAGTCCGTTGGCAAGCTGGTCAAGAAGTGGCAGAAGGCCAACGACAAAGGCAAAGAGACCGCCGAGTATGAAAAGGAGCTGAAGCCCTACTACCGCAACGAGCTCTCTTGGCTCCGCGAGATGGGCATCCCCACGGTCGAGGAGGAGCCCCCGCTCCAGCACCCGGCCCACCCCCAAAAGGTGCTCCCGCTTCCCGCTTCCGAGACCCCCAAGATGGAAGCGCTTCGCGACCTGGTGGTCGAGCTGAAGAAAGGCGACTTGAAGCCTAAGGCGCAGAGCAAGAAGCTTGACGAGTACGTTCAAAAGCTCGAGTCACGCTACGACCGCAAAAACGTCGCGTACAAGGAAGCGAAGAAGGGCTAATCGCCATTCTCGCCCCGAAACAAACTAGGCCCGGTCTTCGCTGCTTTGCGGAAACCGGGCCTTCGTTCGTTTGCGAACCATGATACAACGGCTCCATGATTCTCATCCTATTGTCTCTGTTCGCGTTCGCCGAAACCCCAGCTGATGAGGGCACCCTCGTCCTCGATGCCCGGGTTCCGTCCGAAATATTGATCGACGGCCACGTGATCGCCGAAGTGATGGTTCCCGGAATCCTCTCGGTCGAGTTGACGGCCGGCGAGCACGACCTACGCGTGTACAACAACGGCAATCCCATCGACTTCCCCATCGTCGTAAGCAACCAAACGCCCACTCGGGTCCTTATCGGACGCACCGGAATCAGCACCGATGGTCGCAAGGTCAGCCGCACCGACGAAACAGGCCTCAACATCGCGCTTCAGATACGGGTCACCGGCCACCAAAGCGTGCAGCTCCGTCTCGACCACGAACGCTACGAGATCGCACCCGGCGACATTCTGCCCCTCACCGTACCGACCGGAAACCACCGCGTCTCAATCCGCAGCGGTGATGGCACCGCCATCTGGGCCAACGGCACGCTGAACCTCACCGGGCCCGACGAGGTCGTACTTCAGCTCACCGAAGGCCGACTCCCCGAGGTCTCCGGCCAAGGTAAATTCAGCTCACACAGCGGATAGTTTTCCATGCGGTGGTTGCGCTCTATCCGTGTTCGCATTG
>JAACDH010000016.1 GCA_009936995.1 Rhodobacterales bacterium | reverse complement strand
CACCGACCCCAACAACGACCTCGACGGCGACGGCCTCTGCGCCGACGTCGACCCCTGTCCCAACGACGCCGACAACGACCTCGACGGCGACGGCCTCTGCGCCGACGTCGACCCCTGTCCCAACGACAACCCCGACGACTCCGACGCAGACGGTGTCTGCGACACCGCCGACCGCTGCGAAGGCTTCGACGACAGCATCGACACTGACGCCGACACCGTTCCCGACGGCTGCGACATCTGCCCCAACGACGCCCTAGACGACTCGGACGCCGACGGTATTTGCGACAGCGACGACATCTGCGACGGCGGCAGCGACTTCAGCGACGTCGACAATGATGGCGTCCCCGACGTCTGCGACCCGTGCCCGCTCAGCGCCACCGACGACGCCGATAACAACGGCGTCTGCGACAACGACGAAGAGACGACCGGCACGACGCTCACCGGGGCCCCCGGTGGCAGCGACAAAGACACTGGCTGCGGTTGCTCCGCCAGTCCCGCCCAAACCGCCGCTTGGTGGATGCCCAGCGTGCTGTTTGGTCTAACGCTTCGTCGACGCAAATAGGGGTCTACCTCGGGTGCTCGTTCTACCCGAGAAGGCGGCCGTCAGCGAGGTCAAGGCATCCAACCTCCCCGTCACGCTACTCTGATGAGACGCAGTCATCGAGCGCTAGAACCGAGCGACCGCCAACGCGCCGATCTGGTCCTTGCCAAATTTTGGAATGACCGTCATGGACGGCCGATTCCTAAACCGACCCGCGTTGCCAGCGAGCTGCATACCCGCCGGAAGCAAGGCCACGGAGCCAATAGCGGCTCCGCCGAGGAGCAATGAGTCGTGAGTGGCCTCAGACGGGTCGGTCAACACCGCGCCTAGCATGCTGATGCCCGACAATCCGACCAGCCCTAGAGAGAGGTAGGCGCCAAGGCCCGAGTTGCTGCTCTCCAGAAATGCGTAGCGCTGCTGCAGGCCAACCACCGACATCACCGTGGCTCCGCTTGCCGCTGCGAGGCCACCGGTGCCAACCATAAACCGCGCTGGAACCGCTGCCTCATCGCGAAGGGCAACCCCTGCCACCGCCGTAGCGACCCCGAGTCCACCCACCACAACTCCGATGGTCGCCGTGTCTCGGCTGTGGTTCCAACGGTCGCCGATATAGCGTTCGGGGTCAACATCACCGGCCGAGGCTGCGGTGGGAATGAGGGCGAGGAGAAGTAACGCCGGGCGGGAGAGCTTGGTCATGGCGAGGGCTCCGAGTTGCTGAAGTGTGGCCTGTGATATCTCGGCTGTCGAAGACATTCTCTCGTCAAGCTTCAATTCGTGATCGGAGAAGACGTGTTGAAACCCCTCCCGATTTATTCTACCGGCGTATCGGGAAGCGCGTCTCGTCTCGCGTTCGCGACGTCGGGGTGGCAGTGCGAACCTACGCGGGCTGTACCACCTATGCGAGAGCGCGCTCGACTGTTGGGTCCTAGGCCGTTTGTGCTTAGACTCACCTCCTCAGCGGCATGAAGAGTGGTACGCTGGCTAAGAGGATTATCCAATGCTGCAAATCGTCTCGACCTCGATCTTCATGCTCGCCTTTTTAACTTCGCCGGACGCCGTCGCCCAGGAAACCGGGTCCACTGCGCCGCCCGATACGCTCGAACAACTGGAATCCGCCGACGGTACGTCGACCCAGTTACCGGACGACACGCCACCGACGGTCGAGCCCCCAGCGGCCGAGCCACCGACGGTCGAGCCCCCAGCGGCCGAGCCACCGACGGCCGCGCCACCACCGGCCGCCCCACCACCGGCCGCGCCACCACCGGCCGAGCCTCCGCCAAATATAGAAGTGGCATCGGACAACCGTTCCCCTTCGCGCTCGGACAGCTCGGACAGCCCGTCCTGGCAGTTCGAGAAGCCCAGCGTCAGTCCAGCGCTCTCCGCCGTGGTCTACTCCGACGGTACGAGCGCCGGTGCCCTCATGGGCGTGGGCGCCAGCGTAATCCTGCCGTTCAAACAAGTGGTGGAGAAGGGACCCTACTGGGGCGGCTATACTCGTGGGGTGGGGCAGGTATTCTTAGGGCCGGACCTGTACAACGGGTACGCCATGCGCGTCGGCGCTTTCGCAGGGCCACGTCTGGGCCCACTAAGTCTTGATGTCGGCCCGGACTTCTTCTCAGACACCTACATCTTCGGTAGCGCGACGTTGGCGCCGGTCGCGGCCATGGGCATCCCGGCCACTGCCTACCTCGACTTCCAGACGCTGATGTTCTACGGCGGCGTAGAGCCCGCCTTCTACTTCTCCGACATTCGCAAGAAAGTCGACTGGGGCAGCGAGGAATTGTTCGGTTTCGGGGACGAGTTTACATACCGGGTTGGGACCGCCATCAATGTAGAAAAGCTGGGCCTGTCGGTTGGCTACACCCATCGCATGACCGGGTATGGACTCCAGCGCGGCGTGTCGTTTGGAATTCGTCTATAAGCCGGCCTACATACTTTGTTAACCCGGCGGCTGTATCGCACCGGCCACTGGCCTCGGGCGCCTCGCCCAGCCACGGATGCGGCGAGCAGGACGCCGCTGGTGTCGTCCTCCTGGTCATTTTGGCAGCGCTCGTAAGCGCCGTAACCCCGAGTGTTAAGCTGGCCGACCTTGACGCGCACATTCAGGGTCTCGGGCAGGACCTCAAGGGCCTCCATCGGTTGCCGTCAGCATCCACGAAATCCGCCTCGTAGCAGCTCTATGCAGACCAACGTAACCGTTGATAAACCGATGATTGCAGGTGTGGGGACCGCTATGTGTGTTGAAGGGCGCGGTACACGGCGTCGGTGATGGCGAGGTCTTGTACGGCTACGCCCGTCAAGTCCGCGATGGTGACTTGGTCGGGGTGGGTGCGGCCACCCTTACCAGCGATAACCGCACCCAGCTCCACGACCGACGACATCTGAAACACGCCAGCCCGGACCGCCTGGGAAATTTCGCCACGGAGTGCGCATTGGGCCAGGCTGTCGGCCACCACCACGTCGGCGTTGGCCAGGACCTCTACCGAGATCTCCTGCTTTTGCGGCGTGTCGGAGCCTACGGCGGTGATGTGAGTGCCCGGTCGGACCTGCGTGATCAACGGGACTTGGGAGGGTGTCGTGGTCACGATGAGATTGGCCCGTCCGCATAGGTCGGTCAGGTCTTCTGCAATTTCAACGTCCCAACCTGGAAGATCTGCCATGAATTGTTGGGCTGCAACCGGGCGACGTCCCCAAACCACGACCTTGCGGCAAGGCGTCACGCGAGCCAGGTACTGTAGCTGAAGACGCGCTTGAATGCCGGTACCGACAATACCAATACACTGAACCGTCGGGGCCAGGTGCTTTGCTGCCACGGCACCCGCAGCGGCGGTGCGGGCATCGGTAAGTTTACCCTCGTCGAGGAGGACGGCCACGGGTGCACCGGTGCGTTGGTCGAACAGCAACATCATGCCGTTGCTAGAGGGCAGGCCAAACGCCGCATTGTTGTAGAAACCCGAGGCGATTTTCACGACGTAGTGGTCGCCGCCACGCAGGTATCCGTACTTTAGGTGCACCTCGCCAGCTCCCAGGTGCATCTCTCCTACGGGCGGGATGACGGCATCTCCTCTGGAGTATGCTGCGAATGCCGATTCGATAGCCGCGACCACGTCGATTTCCGGAAGCACCGATTCAATCTCACTCCAAGTCGCGACTTTCATAGGATTTCCTTCAAGGTCTCGAGGCCCACATTGGCACCGCACAGCACGATGACCACTCGTTTCCCAGCGAGTTCGTGCGCACGCTGTAGGAATCCAGCGACCGCAGCGCCAGCCGCACCCTCGATGAGCATGTGGTGGTCGCCGATGACCAGTCGCATGGCAGCCGCGATCTCGTCTTCGCTGACAAACACGGGGTGGTCAATCACTTCCTTGCACCACGGGAAGGTGACGGAACCGGTCTCGACGCCGCCCGCTGTGCCGTCTGACAGCGTCGGGATGGATGGCAGTTCGAGGAGCGCCTCTTCGGCAAGAGAGTGCAGCATGACCGCGCTATTGATGGGGGAGCATCCGTATACTTTAGCTTCGGGCTGCCATTTTCGGATGAAAGCGCCTATGCCCGAGATCAACCCACCGCCGCCCACGGACACAAAAACGGCGTCCACGCCATCTATTTGTTTGGAGAGCTCGACCGCCAAGGTGCCCTGGCCAGCGGCAACCTGCGGGTCGTTGTAGGGCGAGATGTAAGTGAGCCCAGACTCTTCGACGTAGACTTGGGCCGCGGCTTCGCAAAGGACACAGTCCAAACCATGGCCCACCGTGGTGGCACCAAGCGCGCGGATACCGTCAAGTTTGGTCGGGGCCGCGTCCTCGGGGTGGTAGATGGTGGCCGGGTTTCCGAGCATCTTTGAGGCAAGGGAGACCGCGAGGCCGTGATTCCCTGTGGATGCGGACACCACCCCGCGTTCCCGTGCTTCCGGCGCCAGCGTACTGAGCTTATTGAACGCGCCTCGGAATTTAAAAGACCCCGTGTGCTGCAGGTTTTCGCACTTGAGGAATACGTCGCATTGTCCGAGCGCGCTCAGGACGGTGGAGGGTTCTAGCGGCGTTTCGCGCACGTGGCCCGTTACGCGTTCGGCGGCCCGAAGCACCTCTGTGCCCAGCTGGTCGACCGTCATGAAACGCTCTTTGTGATGGTTTGAATCCCGGACAACACTATCCGAAGACTCGCGGGGTGGGGCTTAGAATTGCCTCTAACGCGTACGAATTCGTGTGGCGGGTACATTGGCGTCCTCGCACGCTTCGTTCGCGGTCATTTCGCTTCACGCAGGACAGTCTCGAAGTGCCGGTCGCCTAAGGCGTTAGGGTGACCGATTCAAAATTTGCGGCCACCTCGGCCATTCCCTTGAGCTGCACATCGAAGAAGTTTGTCAGTAGGTGCTTAATCACAGCGTCGGCTTCGACCTGAGGTAGGTACTGAGTGGCACAATCTTCGCTTGGCGGGGGGTTGGGCACATAGCCCACACAACCATCCACCCCCAACAACAGCATCTGATCCAATATCACCGCATTTACGTCGTCTCGATCGAGTAAGTACTCACTGGCCATATCACCTAGGCCAAGCTTGCAAATGTCGGCGAATGCTTGATGACCCGCCCCATGAATCTCCACGAACTCACCCGCACCATTACTGGCGTGGATGTCCAGCAGACTGTCGTTGGTGACCACCGCATCGCATGTACCACTCAAGATTCGAGTGGGCACATCGCGGTCCACGGGTCCGAATCCCGCCATGCCCAACAGTGCGTCAAATCGCGCTTCGTCGTTGCCCACGGTGGCTGTACTCATGCCACCCGCCGAGTGACCAAACAGGCCCATGTGCTTCGTGTCCAGCAATCCCTCGAACACACCATGAGTGCTCGCATGATCAACCCACGTCAGGGCATCGTCAATTTGGTCGGGCGCAGGGTCGACGCCCTCGAGCATGCCCAGCAATGCACAGCCATCCAATGCTGGCATAAACAGGCAAGGCAAAATGTCGCCCAACATGCGTCCGGGGTGGTCCGGGGCCACCACCACATACCCGCGACTGGCCAAATGCGCTGTCAAACCTACCGACTGCAGCCGCATCCCACCAAACCCGTGACTGAACACCACCACTGGATACGCGCCATTGCCCGTCCGCACCTCGGCGTCGCGAACGCCAATGGTCGGCACGCCTGGAATCTCAAAACCGGGGCCCACAGCCGCTACCACATTGTCGGGCACGAACTGACCCATGTCAGCCACCTCGCCCTTGACCGAGGTTTCAGCGCTCGCTGGGTACCACACTTCTAGGGTCGTTTCGCCCTGTGTGACCGTCATCACGCCTACAGGAACACCGGTTTCCGCTGGGTTTTCCGGCAAATCTAAGGGGGTGTCTTCTTTGCCGCAACCAAGGACCAACAGTAGGCCTAGCGTCCATTTCATGGGCGATTCTCCGATCCCAAGCCGCGCAAGTGCGTAGCGGGTGTGGGTCGGTTTAACCTAGCGCTCCTCGAGCGGGGACCGCGTGAGGAGATGGTGACGTTGCCCCGCTGGGCCGGACAGTCTGCGAAGCGCAGGGTGAACGTCACGAAGGATGCGGCAGCTCCTGGAGCGCTCCGAAATTCGCCTCCCGGACTGTTACACCACAAGGACCGCGGCTCCCAGTACGCCAGCGCAGACTTGAACCGCATCGCCGCAGCTCCGTCGAGGAGTCGCAAGGGCAACTGCTGGGACAACGCTGTTTCTGAGTCCTTCTTTGGTACCCTAGCGCAAGCGCGAGCCGGTCGTGAGCCCGATGGTAGCGGTGAAGGCCATCAATCGCACCATCGCCACTCCGATCCAGGCGACCCAATACATCAACATGAACTGCTCTTCGACATCCAGCCCACACCCCACAGTCTGGTGCGCGACATGATGTACTACCGCCAGCCAAGACCGCCATGCAGACCCTCGCCCACGATTTTACGCTCTTGCCACTTCACGACGATAACGGCACCGCACTCGTCCAAAACAGTGTACTTTTGCAGTCTTGTATCAGCGCCGCCTTTGTGGGTGAGTGGATGTTCCGGGATCGACTCGTCGCGACCGGACCCAACCTGTTCGCACTGCGCTCGGGTCCCATCAGTCAAGGACTGATGGGCAAGGTCGAGGAACGGCTTGTTGGCAAAAAGCCGTCGACGCTTCAAATATGTATGCAAGCCATCCAAGGTTCCTGGGGCACAAGCCTAATGACTTTGGTCACAGAAGAGCTAGTCGCACAGGGCGTGCTCGAGAAGGCCGAAGACAAGCGCTGATTCTTCACCAATGTCACGCGGCATCCCACCCAAGACATGGCCAGTGAGCTCGATATTCGCAGGCGCCTGAGTGGCCACATACAATCCGTTGACGACGCGGATCCGCCCCATCGCGACGACGGCCTGAACAGCCTGCTACGGGCAACCGATCTGCTGACCCAGGTGTGGAGCCCAGACGAGGTCCAGAAACAGCTACGACCGCTCATTATCGATCGTACCCATCGTGTCTCCCTGAGACTCGAGGCCAAGCTCCAATCCGATGCCCAGGCGTTAATCCCCATTGTAGACATCATGTAGAGCGCCAAGTGCAAATCGGGGGGGCGTGGCAGCTCCCGCTGGCTCGATTCAT
>JAACDH010000172.1 GCA_009936995.1 Rhodobacterales bacterium | reverse complement strand
CGACGACACCGATGGCGACGGCACCCCCGACTTCCTCGACGTCGACGACGACGGCGACGGCCTCGACACCATCGACGAAGACCAGAACTTCGATGGCGACCCCACCAACGACGACCTCGACGGCGACAGCATTCCCAACTACCTCGACGACGACGATGATGGTGACACCGTGCTCTCGTCCGACGAGAACGCCGTAGGTGCCGACCCCTACAACACCGACAGCGATGGTGATGGCGTCGACGACGGCACGGAATGGGACATCGGCGACAGCAACTCCGACGGGCTCCCGAACATCGTCGACGGCGACGACGACGGCGACGGCATCCCATCGTTCATCGAGGGCCAGAGCGACCTGGATGGCGACGGCATCCCCAACTACCTCGACCCCGACAGCGACGGCGACGGCCTCGAAGACGCAACTGAGGGCGAGGGCGACGATGACTCCGACGGCCTGCCCAATTACCTCGATCGCTGCAACGACGACCCCTACAACGACCTAGATGGCGATGGCATCTGCGGCAATGTCGACGCCTGCCCATTGGACGCAGACAACGACAGTGACGGCGACGGCATCTGCGGCGATGTCGACGCCTGCCCATTGGATGCAGACAACGACAGCGACGGCGACGGCATCTGCGGCGATGTCGACGTCTGCCCGCTGGACGCGGACAACGACATTGACGGCGACGGCGTTTGTGGCGACATAGATCCTTGTCCCGTCGACAGTCTCGACGACACAGACGGCGATGGGGTGTGTGACTCCGACGATGCGTGCGATGGCTTCAATGACACTGCTGATGCCGACGCCGACGGTGTGCCGGACGATTGCGACCTCTGCCCGAACGACGCCCTCGATGACTCCGACGGCGACGGAGTCTGCGACGGCGAAGACCTCTGCCCAAATGACGCCCTCGACGACTCAGATGGCGACGGAATCTGCGACAGTGATGATATCTGTGACGGCGGCAATGACACCAACGATGCCGACGATGATGGCGTCCCCGACGTCTGCGACCCCTGTCCCCTCAGCAGCATCGACGACGCGGATGGCAATGGCGTCTGTGACGACGAGGAACAGAACACGACCACCACGGATATCCAGGGTCAAGGCAGCCAACGTGAGGAAGCCGGCTGCGGTTGCTCCACCCGCCCCGACCAGACGGCGACTTGGTGGTTATCGAGTCTGTTGTTGGGCCTTGTGCTTCGTCGGCACCGATAGCGACCTCGCACGGCCCAGAACGACCGGCCTACGCCAGCAGCGCCGGGATCATCTCTGCACGCAGATCGTTCACATCGTCCTCGACGCCAATGCTGTGCAGCAAGGTGCGCCAGATGTGCTCGGGCTTGAGGATGGTGCCGCCCGGGTCCACCAACCCTGTGGCCAAATTCACCGCTTGAGGCGACATGCCCACGTCGGAGCTGGCGCCGATGACGGTTCCACCACGGATTCCACCGCCCAACAGGAAGCAGGCGTTCATGAGGGCGTGATCGCGACCGCCTCTGGTGTTCAACAGGGGGGTGCGGCTAAACTCGCTGAAGCCCACGATGGTGGTGTGATCGAGCCAAGTGCCGGAGGTGTTTTTGTAGGGGCGCGAATCGAGATCGGCGGCGAGGGTGGCGACGAGGTCGAAGCCGGACTGCAGCGCCGGGCCGTGATCGGTGGCCCAGTTGTCGTGGGTATCGAGGTTGGTGGCGGCGCGGAAGGAGGCCACGCGGGTGATACCGGAGGTGATGGCGGTGGCGGCCATGGCGGCGAGGGCTTCGTTAGAGGACAGGGCATTGCTGGCGAAGCCGTATCGATCCCGCAGGGACACCATATCCGCGTCACTGGAGGCGAAGTCGAACAGGGCATCGAGACCTTGGTCCACCAGCCCCGCAGCGGCTAAACGCTGGCTTAGGCCATTGGCCAGTAACGGCGAGGCTGCGGTGGTCTCACAGGCGGCAAATTCGTCGAGCAGCGCCGCGACCCGGTCGGAGACATCGGCGGACAGGGCCGCCTCTCCGGGAGAGAGCACGGCAAGGAGGTCCTCGATGCTGTTTACCTGCAGCGCAGAGGCGTACAAGGGCTGGTCGACGTTGTAGGACTCGACTCGGGCCGACAGGTTGGCCACGGGGGAGTCGAAGCCCAGGCACCCCGCCAACACAGCGGTGCCGGCGGAGCCACGTGCTTGGAGTCCCGCAGGAGGTTTTCCGGTGAGGAAGCGTCGGCGACCCGCTTCATGGGTGAGGGTGTCCATGCTCATGCCGCGGACCACGGCCATGCGAGGTGCCCAGTCGACGAGGCCGCCAAAATAGGGGCCGAAGTCCATGCCGGGCACGGCGCTGTTTATGGGGAACTGCGACACGTCAGTGAGCAGATCGTAGGCGGGCTCGATGAAGGTGTCGCCGTTTCGATCGGGGGTAAAAATACCCGGATCTTTAGGATCGAGGCCCAAGAGCAAGTCCCACCCACCCGAGAAGTAGCAGAAGATGAAGTGCTGGTCGGGCGCGGTAGCCAGGTTGGAGGCCATGGCGTACCGGCTCAGGCCACCCAAGCCGCCAAAAAGGGACAAGCTGGCGCCCATTGAGCCCATAAAGGCGCGGCGGGACGGTCGAATCAGAGATGTGCGTCGTTTGGCCATGGCTCAGTAGGTGTAGAAGTCAGGATGGATGATCAGCGCGGTGCACACGGCTTGCCAGGCGACCGCCGTGTCGCCCTGGGTGACGTTGGTGGTGGACTCGAAGAGCCACAGCCAGGGACCCAAGATTTCGCTGCCCACAGGTACTCTTTGACCGTGGAATCGCAGCAGGGCGGCGGACAGCGCGGCCTCGATGGCGACGGCGTCGTTGTCGAGGGTGGAGCCGAGGTTGATGTTGACCATTAGACGCTCACCCCCTGAACTCTCGGCAGTCACCAGGTCGAGACAGACCTCGGCAGCGGCGTCGCCCAAGATCTTCTGGAACACCAGGTCGGGGGTTCGATTCTCGGCCGTGGTCTCGTTCCAATCGGGCACGCCCAAGGTGGGAGAGAGGTCCTCGAACACGTCCTTATTACCGTCCATCCAGCGCAGTCCGGTAGTCCGCTCGACACTGTCGGCCAGCTGGGCGATGCTCATGCGGTGGCGGTCGCGACCCTGTTGACCTTCGGGGGCCAGGGCATCACCTAGGTCGTCTACCTGACCCTCGGGCAGCTGCAGTGGCTGGGAGGGCTCTTGAGGCTCGGGAACGGGCTCGGAGTGGCAGGCGAGCAGGGTGAGGAGCAACGGGATCATTGGGTCCTCCGATAGTTATCGGAGGTGACAATCTGCTTGACCAGGGCCTTGTACTGGAAGTCACCGCCCACGAAGTCAGTGGACAGCTGGTCGAGCCAGGGCCCATCGACCTCGGTCATCTCGCGACCCATCAGCCACTCGGCCGTCTTGGTGGTGATGCAATCGGGCAGCCGGCCGTCGGTGACGGTGGTGTTGACCAACAGGGTGGGCCCCTCTTCGACATGGTCTTGGTGTCGATCCTCGAGGAACTCGTAGGACAGCAGCCAGCCCAGGTAGTCGTCTTGCTCCGAGGTGAGCGGCTGTGTGAGGTAATGGTTGTCGCACCGATCGGGACAGTCGCCGCCCGAGAGCGCGCAGGCCAGGCAGGCTTGGTCGAACGGCGGATGGGTCTGGGGGTCGAGGTAGCCCGCGCCGGACTGCGGCCAGCGACCCCAGTGTGCGGCCGCAGGTTCGAGCAGCGCGTGGCAGTATTGGCAGCCCGCTCGCGAGGTAAGATCGAGCGTTGGATTTGGATTGTCGAGGTCGGTGACGCCCCCCGCTGGTGGCTGAAACGGCTGGCAGAGGAAGCTGTTGTAGAACCGGTTGGCGCGGCCGCGGTTGGTCTGGAAGCGCAACAACCAAGCGGGCGACGTGAGCGCGCCGGCGTGTTCAGGGCCCAGGGCTACCGAGGTGAAGTCCTTGTCGTCCCAGACGACGTCGGGAAGGCGGGCCAAGTCGATCTGGCCCTCGCCGAAGTCCACGTCGTCGACTTTTCCGGTGAGGTATCGGTAGAACCCCACGATGGGTCCGTTCACGTAGCCAGTGCTGTCGTTGAACAGGTCGAGGTAGCTGAGGTCGCCATCGATGATTCGGGCCACCCGCAGATCGAGATCGGTGCCAAACGCTGTGGCGATCTCCTCTTCGAGACCGGAGATGTGGCACCACTGAAGGTTGGGGCCACAGCCGCATTCGGTATCGTTCTCGCTCTTGTTGGTCTTGCAGTCTGTGCCACCCTGGGTGAGCTCGACCGTCTGAGCATCAAAGGCGCACACCTTTATGGGCGTAGTCAGGTCCCAGTAGGGCGTGACCCAAACCCAGCCCTCTTGCACCACATCGCCGCCCACGGACACGGTATTTGGGCGGCCGTATACGTCGAAGGTGGCCTCGAAATCGCCACAGTGGGCGTCGTTTTCGCCGCGAAAAACCAGCGAGGGGTTGTCGTCGACGTACCAGATGCCGTCGACGTCACTGAGTCGACTATCGGCGTCAATGAGATCGACGCCCTCGACGTTATTCCAGAACAGCGAGCGGTGATGGCGCACCACTTGCTGGGTGAACTCGGGCGAACTGAGCCAAGCGTCGAGTAAGCTGCCGGGAACGCCATTGCCATCGAGCTGGTCGTAGTCGCCCACCTCTGGCACCACGCCACGGATGTCGAGCGACAGCGCCCGCAGCAGACGCGTCTCGGACTGCGTGTCGCCGTCGTCGGGTGGACAAATGGGGGGCTCGACCGCCCGGGCATTGGACGTAAGCAACAGCAGTAATGCGGTGGCGTTGCGGATCACCGGAACCTCATGTGTAGGACTGTAGCATGCCACAAAACGCCCGCGCCCGTGGCTACATTGGGAAACCAGCCCCCTGCCCAAGCCTGGATCAGCGCCCGGCGCGGGTGTGCGCGCTACTCATAGATCGGCGGGTGCTCTTTCGGGTCCACGCCGAAGTGCTCCTGAATCTCCGTCAGGCTTTTCCCCTCCTTTTGACGCATGTTGTTCCAGAGCCAGGCGTTCTGCGATACCGCCCCGTACTTGTAGGGGTCCCAATCTAGCAAAGGCTCTGGCGTCACCGACCAACGCTCGGATCCGTTGCCGTCTGGGCCGAGCTTGCGCAGAATATAGCGTCCCTCGCCCATGGGTTTGGGAATCAGGTCGGCGTTGATGGCCTGGACTCTAGCCTCGGCTACTGCCCTTCGATCGTCACCGATGGCGTCCGCACGGGCCTTCATGACCTCGGCTTTAGTCCACACGGTGGACTTACTTATGACCTGGGGTGTAGTCCCCAACGGGGCATCACTTTCGTATTCTATCCAGGTCTTGGCGATCAGGCCGTTTGCCATGTTGGCTACCCGGGTCTCGGGGACTCCGTCGTCGAACAACCACTCGCCGGCGGGAGGACTCCAGCCCGAGGTGGCGCCAACCGCGTCGCCACCACCACTGATCCTCGCTCGGAACTCTGCGGCCACTGTGCCGTCGTCGCCGTATTGGGCTAGGTCCGGGTCCGTCTCCGGCGCGGAGCTGGTGGTCACTGTGCTGGACGTTCCGCTCGTTGTAGTGGTACTCGAGAGGGAGCTGTCCTCGAGGGAGACGGCGTCGGATAGGTTTTCCGGTTCGCTGTCCAAGTTGTACGCGACTTTGCGCCCCTTGCCCTTCTTGTCCTTCTTGCCCTTCTTGTCCCTCTCCGGCGCGGCGCTGTTGGACTGGTTGAGCTGATCGATAAGAAAGGAATTTGGCAGTCCTGACTGGGTGGCAAGGGCGCTGGAGGCTTGCGACTCCGGATCAGCCACTGACTTTTTTGAGTGAACGTATGCCATCCCGGGTCATCTCCAGTGCCCGTCGCAAGACGTAGCGGTGCTTTATGGTATCAGTGGCGAAGGCGGTGGATACCAAAGTGGAGGTGGCGTCGGTCGTCGTTGGCCGCTCCAACGCAGGGCTACAACGGGAAACCACCCGCTGCCCAGGCCTGGATCAGCGCCACATCGCCGTCGGACAGCTTGGATCCCACGAGGGGCATATCGCCAGAAATCACCTTCTCGAGAATGACGTCGATGCCGGCAGACCAGTCTTCGAGATCCTCGAGCACCGTCTCGGTGGCGCCATCATGGCATTGAGAGCAGTGCTGGAGGTAGATGGGTTCGATGTGCTCAAGCCAGGACGCGCCACCAGAGGCGGCCATCTGCAAGATGACCTCGCCACGGCCGGCGGGCTCGTTCACGAATGTGGTGTCGACCTCGAGCGTCCAGTTGCCAAATACCAGGCCCAGGGGGTCGATTGTGGCGGTCCAGTCGTCGGCCACCACCACGTCGATGGCGTCCCCCAGACGAACGACCCGCGCAGTAAGATTGAGCACATCGTCGGGCGCGGTGGGCACAAACGATACCACCATTGGCGCCTCCACCCGGTCGCCCGCGTACAGCCCCACCACCTCGACGGGGCGATTGGCCGCGGTGCGCCACAACCCGGCGGCGTCGGTGTGTAGTAAGCGCCCCAGGCCGTCGATGTGGGCGTCTGCGGCGAGCGCGGGGTCGACGTCCAGCACGTGGTTCTGACCATCGCTACCCTGGTGCATCCAGCCTGTGGCGGTAGCGATCCACACACCGTCTGCGCTGGGCTCGGCGATGAGCCCCACGGCGCCTTCTACATTCAGCGCCGTCCATTCGCCGCCTTGGCGCACCTGCACCTGACCGTCCGAGAGCACATGCAACAACCCCGAGGCGTCTACGGCTACGTCGTCTGCGCCGGCGTCGAGCGCCAGGCCCTCCATCACCTCGCCCGAGACCGGATCGAGGGCATAGACGCCATCGGATTGACCGATCCATAGAACCGGGACGCCGCTAAAGGTGCCGCCCAAAGCCATTGGCGCGGTGGGGGTCTGACCATCGAAGTACAGCTGGGTCAATAGACCCTCGGAACGCCGAAACAGGCCAGTCTGGGTGGACAGGTACAGCGCCTGCCCAACCGTCTCTAGGTCGACCACGGGCCCGCCGAGGTCGTCGGCCCAGTCCACTCGCCGCAACACCCCATCGAACAGGTAGAGTGCGTCGTCGAGGACCACCCAAACCCCGTCTTGGGTGGTGGCCGCGGCAGAGACCGGCCCCTCGGTGAGCGAGAGCACGACCGGCTCATCGAGCGCCGACCATAGCCACGAAACGCCCTCCCAGCTGGCCGCCACGGTGCCGCCACCTGCCGCCGCAAAGCCATCTACGGTGCCCAATTGCAGCGCATCTAAGTGTGCGTGCATCTGGCCCGGGTTTTCGGGTACCATGCCGCTAGGTGGTGTGCCGGCGGTTGGCGGACCACACGCCAGTAGGGTCGCCAGCAACAAGAAGCAGGGAGAAACAGTGGGGTGTCGATTTTCTGTGTGCATGGGCCGCGAGTATACCCCACGTCGCCATGGGCGTTGGGCCAAGTCCCTGCCCCTTGGCGCGATCCTCTTGCTGGGCGGCTGCGGGTCCAAAGACGAGGGCGGTAAAAACCACCCCACAGCGCCTGTCACCACCACAACCACAACCACAACCACAACGTCTAGTACCACTCCCCAGCTGCCGGCCTGCTCCCCCGCCCTGGCCCTCACCCCCGCCGCGGGCCAAGTGCCTCCATTCCAACTCATCCAGTTTCACCCCTCTGGCGGCAGCGGCGACTACCGGTTCGCCCTCGCGCCACCCAGCAACGGCGATATCCATCCCACTGCGGGCACCTATGGAGCACCAGGGGTCCTCGGAAGCACCGATGAAGTCGTGCTCACCGACGCCCAGTGTGACGGAGAGGCTCGGGCCTCGATAGACGTTGTCGAGACGCTGTCGCTGTTGCCAACGTCGGCCTCGGTGTTGCCCCAAACGGCGTTCGACTTCGAGACCTATGGCGGCATCGGAACCATCAACTGCACGCTCGTGGTCGACGGTTCCGGGGCCACGCTAGGCCCCAACTGCAGCTATCAAGCCGGTCCAAACCACGGTGTAGACCTCATCGAGGCGGCCGACGACGCGGGCTACACGGCCGAAGCCACGATCGTGGTCGACGCGTCGGCCCACTTAGAGCCCGAGGGCTATGCACACCTGGTGTTGCCCTTGGGCGCCAGCTACACAGCGGCCGCGGCTGGGGGCAGCGGTGTGCTCGACCCCACCGTGCTCAGCGGCGCGCTCACCGTGGTGAATGGCGTCCTCCACGGCGCAGTCGCCGGACGCTCCACGGTCGAGTTCACCGATCGGTTCGCCGGGTTCAGCTACCAGGTCGCGGTAGACGTCGTGGCCCCGTTGGTGCCCGATGCCGCATGGATGGGCGCCCGGTCCGCCGACAGCCGGGCGGTGGGTCCTGGCGACATCAACGGCGATGGCTACGACGACGTGGTGTTTGGCTCCCAAGAGCTCAACCTCGACCGCTATAAGAGCGGCGCCGTTTTTGTGTACGCCGGCAGCGCAAATGGCATCGTTCCCACAGCAGCTCAGGTGTTTTCGGGAAGTCAGCGCGACCAGCTCATGGGCAGCTCGCTCTCTGTGGTTGATGTAAATGGCGACGGTCAGCTGGACCTGCTGGTTGGCTCTTCCAAAGACGACTTTACCGACGTCGATATCGGCTCGGTGCGCGTACACCTGGGCATCTCCGGCGGGTTTTTCGAAGACGAACCCGAATGGACGCTACACGGCGTAAACAGCTATGACTACGCCGGCGCATCGCTGGGCGCCTGTGACTTCGACGGCGATGGCTATGTTGACATTGTCGTCGGCGCCGACGGGGCCGAAGACCGATCCATCCTCGGTTACCCCAATCGCTCCGGGGCGGTGTTCGTGTTCAAGGGCAGCGCGACGGGCTTTGTCGACGCACCCGCCACCACTCGTTACGGCCAACAGCTCAACGACGGCGTGTGGACGCTGGCCGAGACCCTCTATCTGGGCGACCGCGACCTGGCGGTGGGCGACGTGAATGGCGACGGCCTGTGCGACGTGATGGCTGACATCGCCGATGCGCCCGTTGACGGCGTCACCGTAGGCGAAGGCTACGCGCTGGTCTGGCACGGTACTGCAAACGGAATTCTAACCGCCGATCCCGTGCGCGCTTACGCAAACTACCAAGATTCCAGCGCGGACTTCGGACGCAGGCTGGCCCTGGCTGACTTCGACGGCGACGGCAGCGACGACGTTGTGGTGGGCTCCCATGCCTGGTCCGCGGCAAGCAACAACTCTGGCGGGCTGTTTGTCTACCTGTCCTCTCAAGACGACGGACGCGCCCCAACATCACCCTACGCCGCGGCAGAGGCCCATTGGTTCGCCACAGCGCCGAGCAGTGATTACCTGGGTAGGGGCTTGGCTGTGGGCGACGTAGATGGCGACGGCGTACCGGACCTCATTGGTGGGGTGTACACCGAAGACGAATCGTTCACCAACGCCGGGCAAGTCCGGGTCTGGTCGGGCATCGAGGTGAGCAGCGGCGCGGCAGGAGACCGATATGACCTCGCCTTTACCGTTTGGGATGGCGACGAAGACGACGCCCGGCTGGGCGAATCTGTGGCAGCCGCCGGCGACGTAGACGGAGATGGCGCGCTGGACCTCGCCGCTTGGGCCTGCGAACACGACGCCTACGGCGAGGATGTGGGCCGGGGTTTTGTGTGGTCTGCCGGAACCGCCACCGGCCTCAACTTATCGGGTGCTGCCGCGGGAGAACAGGCGGGCGCCGCCGTCACTTGGTTCGACACCGACGGCGATGGCGTGGTCGACGTGGTCTCAGGCGCACCACAGACCTCCGTGCCCACCGAGGGCACGCTCACCGGCGACGTGGTCTACTACCGGGCAAATGGTGGTGGTTTCGACACCAACCCCGTGTCGATTCCACCGGATGGCGAGCTGATCTCCTCCAACGACCGCTACGGTGAGTTCCTCTCTGGCGCCTCCGACTTCAACGGCGATGGCTGGCTCGATCTGGTCATCGGCAGTCGCGCCGCTCCGAGCCCCGCCACGTATGACGCAGCCTGGAACAACGGTGACTCCTGCGACACCGGTTGGGTCAACGCCGGAGCCATCTACGTGCACTTGGGCGGCCCGTCCGGGGTGGACTTGGCGCCATCCTTTGTGTGGTTCACCACCCCCACCGCAACCTATATTGAGGCCATGACCGCCGGCTTCGACTTCAATGGCGACGGCCGAGACGACGTCATCGTGGCCGACGAAGACTGGGACGCCGTCGGCGGGTTCTCCATCGTCTACGGACGCGACAGCACGGGCTCCCTCGAGATCCTCTGCAACGACCCCTTGATGCTCGGCCAAGCCGCCGGCGGACGCCTCGGACACGCGGTCACCCCCATGGGCGATCTCAACCAAGACGGCTGCGACGATGTGGCCGTCAGCGCCGACAACGAAGACGGCGGTACCGACGACCGCGGCGTCATCCACATCCTTTGGGGCTACGGCCGGGGCGGCTGTCCCGCCGGCCCCACCAAGACCGCGCTGGGGCCCAACATCAACGACGCAGAGGCCGGAACAGCCCTGGCGGGTGGCCGCGATGTAGACGGAGACGGCATACCCGACCTCGTCGTAGGCAGTGAAGATCTCGAGATTGGCAACACCGAAACCGGCGGCGTCTGGTTGGTCTCGGGCGCGTACATTCTCTCGTTACCCAGCCAATCCTACAGCACCAACAGTTGGATTGGCGAGATCGACCAGGTGGTGCACGACCTGATCGAGCCCGGGCGACTCACGCTGTTGGGCGGCCCCGCAGAGCTGGTGGGCTTTGGACGCGCCATCGCCTTGGTACCCGATCCAATCGTCCCCGGACGCAGCGCCGTCGCCCTGGGTATGCCCACGGGCGACATCGGCGGAACGCACCTCTCTGGCGGCGTGCTCATCTACCGCTGGTCTACGTCTGACGACACCTGGGAGTCCAGTGCCTACGCCGCGATTGGTGGAGAATCGCACCTGCCCAACGGCGAGCTGGGCTTTGCACTCTCGGGTTCCCTCGTGAACGGCGCCTCTACGCTGCTGGTCGGCGCGCCATGGTCCCATCAGGGCGGCCCCGACCGAGGCGCGGTGTACGTCGCACCCTTAGAGTAAGACAGCGCGAGGTCGACGCGGAACCAGGATTGCTGGTTGCCGGTGTGAGGCCCGACAAGAGACCGCTCTCCGGCACCGATTACTTTGACCCGCATCCCCTCGCACCCCGAAAAGGAACCGCGCATGAACTGGCAGATCGAGAAAGGAATTCGCTGTGACCTCGCCTGTTACGCCGCCAAGAACCTCGTCGGGCAGCGCCACCCCGTCCGCATCTTCCCCAAGGGTAACCGACAGGGCGATGTGCCAACGAAGAGCCTTTACTCTCTGCTAATTCGCGCACCCTACGGCACCCGAGTCATCTTCCAGACCGCCACGGGGACGTCGTGGGAGAAGAGCCCGTGGCGCTGCATTCGCCTCACCGAAGAGCACTCGCTGAAATCGGCGGGCGTTGGAAACCCAGGCATCTACATCCCCGACCTCGATTTTCTCGATGGTCATGGCGACAAGCGCACCAGCGTCGACACCGAGTGCTCATACTCGATCGCGAACACCTTGGCGGAGGGCAAGGATTGGACCTTCGGTCGGGTGGGCGAAATCAAGGGCAAAGTCGTTCGAATTCGCGTCGAGAAGGACCGCCAGCTCGCCCGCGCCGACCTGCCAGATCTCGACCTGATGGCCCGCGACCTATACACAAGATTTATCCGGCGTAATCCGTCGTCCACCGAGGCTGCGATCGACGATATCGCGGCCGCCCTGCAGCAGGTGTTGGTCGACCGAGGTCAAGACGACGCGATGAAGCGGGTTCGGCGGCTTCGAGCCTGGGCCGAGGAGCTTTAGGACAACCGGGCCAGTCCTTGGGTACACTGTCGACCATGCGCCCCTTGCTCCTGCTGCCAATGCTGTGGTCCTCACTCGCACTCGCTCATCCCGGGGCTGACGCACACCGCGGCGCCACCGAGCACCAGCCGTGTAACCAAGTGGAAGTGTCGGTTCGGCGTTCACAAGCGCTCATCGACGAGGGTAGACTCGACGAAGCGGACGCAGAAGTGGTTCGGGCGGCCCGGTGCGGCGTGCCCCTGCAGGCATTGCGGCTGCCCCAAGCAGAGATCGCGTTGCGCCGGGGCGAGCCCGAGCAAGCCTTGCCTTTGGTGGAAGCGGCGGTCCAAGAAGCGCCCATCAACGCCACCGCGCTGTTGCTGCGGGCGCGCACCTACGCCGCCCTCGAACGCTACGAAGACGCGGCCGACGACGCCCGCTCGGTAGCTCGCCGCGCGCCCACACCCGAGCCCTGGCTTCGGGCCGCTGGCTACGCAACCTCCGATCCCCTACTGCAAACGCAAATTCTCGACGAGGCTATCGACGCGAGGGGCCCCCTTCCCGTGTTGATTCGCGCCGCTGCCCAGGCCCAGTACGACGCCGGCCAACTCAACCGCGCCGTGTCCACCCTCGAACGGGTCGATTCCACCGCCAACCATCTGGCTCTCGCCGGCGACTGGCTAGCGCCCACGCACCCAGACCGCGCCAAAAAGACCTATCTACAAGCCCTAGAACTGGCCCACGCGAGCCGCGCCACTCCCCATCGGCGCGCGCTCATCGAACACATTGAATCGGCCCTGGAGACGCTCTAATGAATTGGCTGCTTTTGCTGACAATGGCCCACGCCACCGAGACCCTCCTCATCGCCGAAAACGAGGATTGGGCCTACCTCGATTCCGCCACCCCCCCCGACTCCTCCTGGAACACTGCGGGCTACGACGACAGCGCATGGCTGAGCGGGCCGGCCCCGATTGGCTACGGGCTCTTCGATCTGATCACCCTCACCGATTGGGGTGCTGACCCCTTCGATCGGCCGCTCACCACCTGGTTACGCCACGACTTTACGGCCACTGGCGTCACCACTTTCACCGGCTTGGTGCTCAAACTACGCGTAGACGATGGCGCGGTGGTGTACCTCAACGGCGCCGAGCTTCACCGGGTAAATATGCCCGCCGGAGTGATCACGGACACCACCGCAGCGCTGCTGTCGGTCAGCGGCGCCGCACAGACCGACCTGGTCTCGTATGTGGTTCCTGTGGGCGGCCTAATCGAGGGAGATAACACCCTGGCGGTCGAGGTCCACAACGCCTCGATCAACAGCCCCGACCTTGCCTTCAACCTGTCCCTGGCGGCCTGGGACGACGCCGGTTCCGTCATTCGCGGACCCTACCTTCAGGCGGCCAACGACGACGGACTCATCGTGCGCTGGCGCACCGAAGGACCCAGCTCAAGTCGGGTCTGGACAGGGTCGGCACCGGGCGCCCTCAACGTCACCCACAACAGCGTCGGCCAAAGCCTCGACCACGAAGTCCAGCTCACCGGCCTGGGCCCTTCGAACACCCAGTACTACGCCGTGGGTTCGTCCGAGACGGGCATGTTGGCCGGAGACGACGCCGACCACTTCTTCACCACCCACCCAACCCCCGGCACCCGTCAGCCATCGCGAATCTGGGTTTTGGGAGATGCCGGCACCAAGAATATCAGTCAAGAGGCCGTCCGCGACGCCTTCGTCACCTGGTCTGGCACAAACAACCCCGACCTCCTGCTGATGCTCGGCGACAACGCCTACAACAGCGGCACCGACACCGAATACCAGCTGGCGATGTTCGACATCTACCCCAGCTATCTCCGCCGCATGGCCACCTGGTCCACCATCGGAAATCACGAGGGCTACACGTCGAACTCCATCACCCAAGAGGGGCCTTACTTCGACATCTTCAACCTGCCTATCAACGGCGAATCGGGCGGGGTTCCGTCCGGCACCGAGGCTTGGTATAGCTTCGACTACGCCAACATCCACTTCGTCTGCCTCGACTCCAACGGCTCCGACCGCGGTGTCGGAAGCGCCCAGCTGGCATGGCTCGAGCTCGATTTAGCCGCCACCACCCAAGACTGGGTCGTGGCCTTCTTCCACCATCCGCCCTACTCCCGCGGCTCCCACAACTCCGACTTCGAGACGCAGCTGGTCGAGATGCGTAGCAACGCCCTGCCCGTCCTCGAGGACTACGGCGTGGACTTGGTGATGTCCGGTCACAGCCACACCTACGAGCGCAGCGCGCTGGCCGACGGCCACTATGGCCTGGCCAACACCTTCGAGGCCAACATGTGGGTGCACGAGGGCGACGGAGATCCGACCGGAGACGGCGCCTATCGCAAGCCTACCGCTGGAATCGCTGGCCACGAGGGCGCGGTCTATGTCGTGGCCGGTAGCAGCGGACAAGTCAGCGGCGGCAGCCTCGACCACCCGATGATGCACCTGTCGCTCTCCGAGCTGGGTTCCGTGGTCCTCGACATCGACGGCGACGAGCTCAACGCCGTGTTCCTCAACGACCAAGGTCTCGAGCTCGACCATTTCTCCATCCACAAGGCGGTCACCACCATCACCGAGATCGGTGGCCCCCGAATCGGCTTCGAGACCGATTCGCTCGACTTCACGGCGACGGCCCAGCACGCGGACGGCACACCCATCACCGACTTCGAATGGGACTTCGGCGACGGCTCGCCCACCGAGATCGGTTCGGCAGTCAGCCACACCTGGAGCAACGACGCGGCCTACCGACTCACCGTCACCGTGCAGGACTTGGTCGGCGCCGACGTGGTCGAGTTCGCCACCGTCGACATACAGAACGCGCCGCCCGTGGTCCAGCCGCTCATCCCGCCCGAGAAGTGCGACGAGGGCGTCGAAGTGGCCTTCCACGGCGACGCCACCGACCCCGCCAACGACCCCATCACCTACAGCTGGGACATGGGCGACGGCGCCCTCGTCGCCGGTCAAGACATCGTCTATGCCTTCCCCGACGACGGCCCGTGGACGGTCACCCTCACGGTCACCGACGACGCCGGCGCCTTCGCCTCGCAGTCCACCCAGGTCACCTGCACCAACCTGGCGCCCGTGCTCCAAGGCCTGGCCCACGCACCCTTGGGCGAGAACGCGGACGCCACCATCACCGCCATCGTCACCGACCCCGGCCGCGATGACACGTTCACCATCACCTGGGACGTCGGGCTGGGTATCACGCCATTTGTCGGCGACATCTGGGAGTACCACTTCGGCGACGCTGGCGACTACCCGGTCACCCTCACCATCGAAGACGACGACGGCGCCATCATCGTCGAGGACGTGGTGGTCACCGTCAGCAATGGCCCGCCCGTCATCGAGGTGTTGTCGGCACCCATCGCGGTCTACGAAGGCGACCTGGCCCACTTCTCGGTCGTCGCCTACGACCCCAGTAACGACCCGTTCACCGCCAGCTGGAACTTCGACGATGGCAGCGAGGCTATGGGCGTCAGTCTTAGCCATGCCTGGTCCGATGACGGCCTGTACGTGGTCCGGCTCACCCTCGACGACGGCCGCATCGACGGCGCCGAAGACCACGATCTCCCGGTCGAGGTGTTCAACCTACCGCCCGTCATCCAGGGCACCACCGTGGCCGGCTTGCTGGTCGAAGGCGAGACCATCGCCCTCACCGCCAACGCCTCCGACCCCGGCCTAAACGACGAGCTCAGCTATTCCTGGCAGGTCCAAGGCCAGCTCATCGAAGGCAACGTCGCCACCTGGATCCCTGACCAAGATGGCCTGGTCCAGTTCACCGTCACCGTCACCGACGACGACGGCGCCTCGGCGCAGACCACCGTGGCCGCCGCCATCGCAAACGGCGCGCCTTGGCTAGCCGACACGCCACCCACCCTCGAAGCCCCGGTGAACGACGACTGGACGTGGTCCACGCAGGTCAACGACCCCGGCAACGACCCCATCCACTACAACCTCACCGGCCCCGATGGTAGCTGGGTGAGCGAGTCTGGAGAGGTCCACTGGATCCCCGAGCTCGCCGATGAGGGTCAGACGATGTGGTTCCTGTTGAGCTTCGCCGACGACGAGGGGCTAGGAGAGAGCTTCAGCTGGCCGGTCACGGTCACGGCGCCTATCACCGGCGAGCACACGAACTTCCGCAACGCACGGGGTTGCTCGCAGGCGCCGATGGCTCCAGTGCTTGGCTGGTTCTTGCCGCTGTTACTGCTGTGGCGGCGGAGGTCGCCCTAGGGCACACTCCCCGTCAACGCGATCGAAGTACAGCGACCAGTCCATCCTGTGGTTCTCCGAGGGGGACCTATACAGCTGACCCTCGCGTGCGCGCCCCTACAGCGCGTTCAGCATCCTCCACGCTTCCGCCTCGCTGGCGATAAACACCGAAGCGCCTCGGCCAGCATCGGTGACCACGTCCATCAGTTGGTCATTGCAGCCCTGTGTGCCGACACCCACGCCGGTCATATAGGCGGTCTGCGCGTCGCCGCGATTGGCGTTCACAGCGATAAGGTCCACATCGGTGACGCCTGCGTTCGCGCCGCCGTCACTGACCAACACGATGCGGTTGGTCTGACCCACGGCCCAGTTCTGCAGGGCCAGCTGATAGCCCGCGACCAGACCGCCGCTGAGGTTCGTTCCACCGCCCGCGACCAACCCCTGACAGGTGCCGTTCAGAGCCGCGTCGTTGGGACCCGAGACCGCGTGGTTGTCGATGACCGTGGCGTCGCTGGTGTCCCAGGTGACCATCGAGACAGTGTCGCCGACGTCGAGCGCGGCGGACATGGCCAGGCAGCTGTGGACCAACATGTCCATCGGCGCGCCGCTCATTGAGCCCGAGGTGTCCAGCACCATGGTGAGGTTGATCGGTGCCCGGCCACCCTCTACGCGCGCCTCGGAGGCCACGGCCACTTGTAGAGTGTAGCTCCCGGGGACAGCGGCGTCGGCCACCATCTCGGCGTACAGCGCCACCTCGGAGGGGACCGGTGCACAGGTGCCGGGAGTCGTGGTGAACAGACCGGTGTCGCCGGTGTCGCTGCCCGACGTAGTGGTGCTGGTCGTAACCGTCGCACCGTAGTTCGTAACGCCCGTGGTGCTCGTTCCCGACGTGCCAGTCCAGCCGGTGGTGCCGGTAGTATCGGTGCCGCCGCCGGTCGTCGCCGAGGTCGCGGAGGTCCCCAACTGGGTACCACCGCTGAAATCGTCCTGTTCACGATCATGACTTGATCCGCAGCCAACGAGCGCTGCCAGTCCGAGCACCAGGGGCTTGCTTTCGGCGCGACCTCGGAGACGTGTCGCCCACATCAACGCCGCTGAACGTCCCGATTCTGCACAGCGCCGGGTGCCGCGAGGACCAGGCCGCCCAACGCCGGGCGTTAGTGTTTGCTGTGATCATCGCCGAGAGCAGGGATCCACATCGTGGACCGCACGTGACCGCCGACCCCATTTTTTTCGACCGTCAACGTACCTCCGAGGTTGTTCACAAACAGCCTGTTGAGGAAGAACTCTAGCGCTTCGCCCTGCTTCAGGTCGTTCAAGTCTACGAACGAGGTCTTCGGAGCACCCTCTAGCGGTGTTGGGCCCGAGTGCTCAATCACCAGTTCGGTGCCGTCGTCCGCAGCGCGCAGGAGCATGCGGATCTCGTTCTCGGCGGCATTTCCCGGCTCGATTGCGTTGGCGACGCTGCCCAGTAAGTGGACAAAGATGCGGGTCCAAATTTCGGTGTCGCCGGTCGCCTCCTGCCCGGTCTGCAGTTCGACATGGAGCACTGCGCGATCGCGTAGGTCGTTCTCCAGTTGTTTCTGGGCGGCTGTGGCGGCCTCACAGAGGTCTACGGGGTCGGTATGCAGATTGCCGTGCAGTGAGTACGTGCGCAAGTCCCGGACGAGTCGGGCCACCGTTTGCACAGCCTCATGAGCGTCGTTGAGGCTCGGCAGTGGATCTTGCCGAAATCCCTCTGCGTCTATGGCCAGCTCGAGCTGTCCCATCGCGGCGGCCAACGGCGTGTTGAGCTCGTGGCCCACACCCAACGCGAGCTGGGAGAGCGTCGCCTGGTTCTGGGCACGGACCTGCTTGCCCGCGCTGCTGGCGAATTCGGAATTGCCCCCCAGCGCTTCGCGGGTATGCGTCACCAGTGTGCGCATCATCTGGCGTTCGAATTCGATCACCTCGAGCAAGAGGACCACACCGAACAACGCGCCCAGCCTGTACCCGAGTGTCTGGGGGGCCGTCTCGAGGGCCGCTTCGAAGGCCAGATCGGCAGGCAACATTACCCAGAACCAGATCATCAACGTTGCCGTGCCTAAGGTGGTATACAGCGCAGTTCGGTGGCCCCACACGGCGACCGCAAGGAGGGGGGTCAGCTGGAGAAAGTCCATCGACGGACTGAAGAAGCCACCATTGAACTTCACTTCGGCGCCCATGCTGGCCAGTGTCAGCGCCGCCGCAACGAGTCCGGCGAACACCGCGTTCTCATGCTTGCGGATCCAGACCAGATTTAGGAGGAACCCCAAGCCGGCCAGCCCGTTGACGACGCCCAGAACGGATGGGCCCGACACCAGATGCACAACCATTAACGGGAATGCGAAGGCCACGGAAATGTAGGCGTTTATGGCGAGCATACGATACCGTCGACGTTCGCCGACGTTCACATCGAGCATCCCCTGGAGAGGAAGGTCCAGGAGCCGCCACACCTGTTCTTCAAAGGTGGTCATTTCCTGACTCAATTGTTTTCTTTTGGCGCTTTGGGCGCCTGAAGCGAATTGGCCCGTTTGTCTACCTGCACAATTCGTTGCCGAAGGACGCCCATCGTCGTGGGCTTCTGCAACACCCGTTCTGGCATGCGAGCCACGAACTCGGCCCCACCTGTGCTGAACGCGCCCCCGGTCAGGAACAGAAAGCGCTCGGAGAGCCCCGGAAGTTGCGCCACGACCTCAGTATAGACCTCCCGTCCACCCTTATTCGGCATCATGATGTCGCAAACGATGACGTCGAAGTTCTGCTCACTGCAGAGCTCTGCCGCCTTGCGACCATCTTGAAGGACGGTCACCCGCATGGGCCGCAGAGCGCGCTGCACAAGCTTGAGCATGCCGGGGTCGTCGTCGATCACCAGCACATTCATGTGGGCCATCTGGGCGTGCCGAGTGTTTTCCGCCGACCTCGCATCCGTGTCCGGGGTTCGATCCGAGAGCCTGGGTAGAGACAACGTGACCTCGGTGCCAACGTCTCGGCCACTGCTGAATCGCAGTCTACCGCCGTGCTCCTCGGCGATTCGAGCACAGATGGCCAGACCGAGTCCGGTGCCATCCTGCGAGCTCTTTGTGGTGAAGAACGGCTCCAGCACCCGATCGCGGATGGCGGCTGGAATGCCGTGCCCCGTGTCACTCACGATGATCCACACCCGATCACGCGTCAACTTGGTTCGAATGCCGATCTCGTGCTGTTCCGGTTGTCCTGGTGGGATGGCATGTACCGCGTTGGTTAGCAAATTGACCAGGACTTGTACGAGGCGATACGAAACGCCCCTCACCTCTACCAGCTCGTCTGGAACCTGGACCACGAGCTTGGCGCAAACTTCGAGGTCGGCGCGCGTCGATCGAATCGCGGACTGGATCACTTCTTCGATCGAGACCACGCTGCTCTGCTGGTGTCGATTTCCGAGATCCCGCACAATGTTGGCCATCCGCGCGAGCCCCTCGTAGGCGTCCCGCATCAACACGATGGGCTCCTCTTCGTCCTCGTCCTCGTCCTCCTCGTCGACCATACGCAGCAGCTCTAGGTTGGCCATCGCATAGGTCAGAGGGTTGCTGAGATCGTGCGCGACGCTGGCCAGGGTCTCTCTCAAATCCATCGCCTGCTGACCAATCGCCTCCGTATTCACCAACCCAAGTCGGTGCACTTGCATGCTCAGGGACTGACTGGCCTGATCGAGTATTTTGTCGAGGAACCTCTGCTCGTAGATGACAACGGTGGTAAAGCAGCCCATCAGCACCAGCAGCCCCACTCGATCCACGACCAGAACATCTGGGTCGACTTCTGCGATCTTCAGTACGCCGTTGGCGCCACCGAACGACAGGGCCACCGTCACCACAGCCGCCAGGAACCCAAATAGGCGACCCATCCGTACGCTGCCGAACTGAAAGGCCGCGACGGGCGCCAAGTAGAGCCCCGCATAGGTGGCGGGTCCCAGATGGTCGAAGACCATGGCGTCCGAAAGCCAGTACATGAGGCACAGCGAACCGAAAATGCCCCCCATCAACTCGGGCCACAGGGTTTGTCTGAGCACCCCGAGACCTATCCAGAAGATGACCAACGATAACGCCAGCATGCCGCTGCGGGGGTCGCCGAGGTACGCCCAGATGCCAACGAACAATATCCCCATCCCCGACATGGCCAAGCAGGCGATGACCGTCGAACGCAGCACGCGCTGCGTCTCTGGCTTGCACTTCAGCAAGTCCGGACCCAAGAAATCGGCGGCAAGGTTGTTCAATGCGGCAAACATGCGTTGGATGGGATTGGCATGTGCGGTGAACATGAAATGCTCCGGGACGGTCTGAGAGCATCTTCGCCCGGAGACGATGTACCGCAGTAACCTATGTTCCACCACAGAATACGGTCCTGGGCCATTTGAAATTAAATTAGCGGTCTCCCTCGTCGAACCCACTTCGCATCGTCGAACGGGCGGGGTCTGGAGCGCCAGTCCGAGACCACCGGAGCCCCCGCCTACTCGGCAAACGCAGCGTCCATCGCCGTCATCACGATCTGCACACCCTTCGGCACGACCGCATCGCGCCAGGGGCGCTCAGGCGGCGCAAACGTATCGCGCAGCTTGCGCTTGGCGGGCTCGGTGGCCGGATGGTCTTGGCCGCCCCAGTTGCGAGCGCGGTTCTCGTCGTGCAGAGCCGAGATGACCTGGAGCACATGACGGGTGCCGAACTCGGCGGCCAGCACGTCGTAGTTCACGGCTGGAAGTCGGCTCTTGCACCAGGTTCCCATGCCACCACGGATGGTGTAAGAGGTGCCGCTATTGTCCCAGGCTTCAACGCAATCTGCGCCAAAGGCCTTGGCCAGCTTGGCCTCGCCCTCGGAGCCCTTCTCGTGGTCGACAAACAGCTTGTACGTGCCCCACGGACCCAGGCCGGTGTGGAAGTCGATGTGCACCACCCGTCTGCAGCTGCCGACCCAGCGGGGAAGGTTCTGGTCCAGGATCTCTTGGGTCTTGCTGGGGCCCGAGCCCCCGAAGAACAGCCCCATGGGATAGTCGTATTGCCCACCTGCGACCGCATTCTTGAGCGCCGGCATACCCAAGCGCAGGATGTTCCATACCGCCTTGGGCAGGAAGGTCATTCGGCTGAGCGCGGACGGTGGCTCGGGCGGGTTGAGCAGGTTGTCGAGCGCGGCGTACTTTTCGGGCGACCCAGTGTAGGCCTCGCCTTCACCGAGGAAGTTCCGGTTCAGGTCGGCGTTGTCTTCGTTGACGCGACGCAACCAGGCGAAGCCGTAGGGGTTGAGGGCGTGCAGGAACACCAGCGCACAGTCGTCGGGCGGTGTGTAGCCACCGAGCACGTCTTCGAGCAGGGCGGCTTGGACCGCGGAGCCGAAGAAGCCCTCGATGCCGTGCAGTCCAGAGGACACAACCACCGCGCGCTTGGGCGACCCGGCCCCCAAGATGGCCACGTCGATGGTGAGCACGTCGCCATCCGGACCCATCTGACCGATCTCGATGGCCTCGGTGCGGGCCCCAATGGCCAAGGCAGCGGAGCGAAACCGAGCCCGGGCCGACACGTAGTCAGGAGAAAATGCGGTGGCGTCACTCATGAATCAGCCCGTCACTGCGGCACGAGCGGCGGACTCGGCGGCCAGGCGCGCGCCCAGCAGACGGTAGACCGGCAGCATATCGGCGCCGGAGGCCACCAGTCCCGCCAGCTTGTCGCCGCCGCTGACCGCGGTGGGAAGGAAGGGCTTGGCTGCGGCCGCCACCGGGTCGATATAGCCCTTGGCCAGGTTGACCACCTTACCCACCGGCTCGGTGATGCCGACCAGCATCTCTTTGGCGCCGCCCAGATCGTGTCCGCTGGCCATGGTGGCTAGGCGGTTGAACTGCTTGGCGCCATGGTTGGTGTACAGGTCGGACACCAGGGTGCCGCTCGCCAGGGCCGCGTTGTCGGCGAAGGGCAGCGCCACCTCGACCGCCGCGTAGTACATCGCCAGGGCCTGACCGCCCGAAGAAGCACGGAAGCCCGCGACCTTCTCGCCGACGGAGCCGGAGTAGGCTTTATGCGCCATATAGGCCATCCCTAGACCTTTTAGAACCGCGTCGTTGCGCTGCTGGTTGTCGTTCTCGAGGGCCTCGAGGCCCTTGCCTTGCCACAGCTTGTAGGCGCTGAATAGCCCCGTGGCGATAGCGTAGCCCGCGTCGCCTTTGTCGAGGAGTTGGCTCATCCAGATCAGATCGGACAGCTGCTCGGAGTCTCCCGCCAGGCCAATGGCGCGGTCGATGGTGCCGGCAGACGCGCCGGGATCGAGGGCGATTACCGCATCAGAAACGCCGTTATAGTGTGGAAACTTGGGGGAATAGGGGATGACGCCGTAGATGCCTCGCAGCAGCTTTGCGGTGACCGCGTCCTCGCTGAACTCGCCCAGTGCTTCGTCGATCGTAGTCATAGAGATTCTCCCGTGGTTCACTCTCGGTCCCACTCCTACCGCAGGAGCCATCTTCATGGCCACCGATCTCGACGAACTACTGCTTAGCTTTGATGCCTCCGCGTACTCAGTGCGCCTGGTAAAGGGCATCTGCAACGTGGTGCCTTTTGCACAGCCCATCACCCCTTGGAACAGTCTGGTGGCAGGCCTGACGGTGCTCGACGAGGACGCCAAGAAGCCGGTGCTCGACGCCGCCCAGAAGATCGCAAAAGACGAGGACATGCAGCAGGCGCTGTGGGCCATCACCGCCCTAGACTCCGCCGACAGCGGCATCGGCGTGTTTTCGGGTGCGGCAAGCGCCTGGAAGATGTACCAAGCCAAAGACACCGAAGAGCGCATCAACGCACTCGAGACGGACACCCAACAAGCGGTCGACGCGGTGGTCAAGGCCCTGGCCATCGCCTACGTCATCCACAAGCTCTACGACGGCGACATCGGCGACAAGATCGCCCAGTTCCGCAAGTCCGAATCCGGTCAGGCGATGATGTTCTACTACGCCGCCATCGAGGTCGGCCTGCCGTTCACCGACAACGCCCTCTCCGGGGGCGCCAGCTTCCTGACGTCCCTGTTCGACAAGTACGGACCCGATCAACAAACCAAGCTGGCCGCCATCACCGGCGAAGAAGAGGCCGCGGCCGCGATGGGAGTGCTCCAGCAGCTCACCGGTCCGTTGGCCACCATGGTCGACATGGCCAGCCAGCACCTCACCCCCATCGCCACCACGGTCACCGAGTACCTGCCCAAGGCCATGAGCGTCGGCGACAAGGCGGCGGGTGTGGCCGCAACCGGCGCGGACTTACTGCCTGTCTACCGCTTCCTCGGCGGTCGATTGGTTGCCGAAGAAGTGCTGAAGCGCGCGCTGGCTCTGAAGGCCGAGACCGTGTCCGCCTCCAACCCGGCGTCCACCGAGATCAAGTTCACCCGCTCCAAGGACGACCTACCCGACGCCCCCATCGCCAAGCGCGGTGGCTGCTTCGGCTTCTTCATCGCCCTGTTTGCGGTCGGATTTAGCAGCGTCGGCGCCGCGGGATGGTGGATGTGAGCGAAGGCAAGCTGAAAGGTGGAGTACTGCTCGATCAGCAGCTTGCCGACTACAAACTTCGCTCGTTAACCGCCCGACTCTGCGACGCCTTGTTTAAGGCCACGCCCGGCGCGCCCGGCCTGCCCAACTGGGACAGCCTCGACGACACCTTTGCGTCGGTGGCCCCCGAAGCCTCCGCTGACGTGCGAGCCCGTGCCAAGGCCCTGGCAAACGACGCCCAGATCGACAACGCCCTGTTCGCCGCCAAGAGCCTCGACACCGGCGACGCCGGCATCACCATCCTCACCGGCGTTCGCAGCGCCCTCTCGCTATTTCTCGGCGACAAAGGCCCCGGTGCCGGCGCCGACGACCAACAAAAAGCCGACGCCGCGCTAAAAGCGCTGGGGCTGGCCTACATCCTTACCCAGCTGATTCCCCGCGAACCGGCCCAGCGGGTGCACCTGCTAGAATCGACGGACAGCGGCTTAGAGCTGCTGCTCTACTATGTGACCCTCGAGGTCGCAGTGCCCTCCCCCGAGGACGTACAGGCCGCAAATGGCACGTTTATCAAGGACTTGGTGGCCGAACAGTCCCGCCGCGTGGCCGGAAAGCTGCTCGGCGTCATAGGGCGAAAGGGCGTGCAAGACGCCCAAGAGACCCTCGACGCGATGATCGATCTCCTCGACCGCAAAGCCCTGGAGCGCGCGCCTCAAGCCGGTCAGCTCGCCGCAAGCCTTCAAGGGGTGCTGCCAGCCGTCGTCCGCGGCAAGGGGCCCGCCCTCCAGGACGCCGTGGCCGCAGGGGCTGATGCCCTACCCGCCTGGCGCTACCTCACCGCTCGATTCGCCGCAGAGTCGCGCGTAATGCTCGCCGTCTGGGAAGACGATCCCGCCGCCGAGCCCCGGCCCATTCCAGCGTCCGAGAAACCTGCCGCGCCCCCCCCGCCGCCACCCTCGCTGCCCGCGAACTTAGCCGGCGCAGCGACCGCCGCACACGGGCACCCGGAAAGTCAACACCACGAGGTTGCTGCGGAGCCCGAGAACCCGTTTGCGGCCCCGGCCGAGCCCGAGAACCCGTTTGCGGCACCCAATGCACCGGCCAATCCATTTGCAGAGCCCACACCGGAACCTGAGCCCGCGCCCGCGTTGCCCACCGAGGCCCTGCCCGCTGAGCACCGGCTGAACGGGGTCTACCTCCGGTCAATGCCCTGGGGCGAGATGTGGCTGGTGTTCACCCGCGAAGGTATCTTCTCGAACTTCCCACCCGCCAACGCCAACCCCGACTGGATGGCCCACTCCGACGCCGGCCACCAAGTGGGCACCTACCGCCGCGAAGAAGAAGAGCTGACCATCCGGTGGCCCAGCGGCAAGTCCACCACCAGTCAGATCGTCCGTGACACCTACAGCCTGCAGATCGACGGCGAGCAGGCCACGCGCTGCGACTTCAATCTGGCCGGCCGCGTCCTCAACGGCAGCTGGCGGTCCCGAGACGGCGAAACCCAGTGGACCTTCCACCGGAATGGGAAATTCGAGGGCCCCGACGGTCCCGGCCGCTACCAGCTCACCACGGGCGGTATTCAGCTCGAACGACCGGGCCAAACGCCACACCACCCAACGCTTTACACCACGTTACAACCCGACCCAGAGCGCCCCGACTGTCTGTGGATTGGCGGCCTTCCTTTCGACCGGACGTAGCAATGCACTCCCCCAAACAGCACATCACGGCCGCACTGGTGCTGTTCTTCTGTGTCAGTGAGGGTATTCTGGCCACGCCCGGGATCGACCAACTCAGCGCCAGTCGCCTCACCACCGAAAAGTCGCGCACCCGAATGAGCAGAGAGCCCCTCGGCTTCGTGGTCATCGCCGCCGCTGACGCCAACCGGGCCGTCCGGCTGCCTTTGGTCAACCTGATCTCTCCCCTTCAGCGACCCCTCCGAATTGCCCAGAGCTGGGGACTGTACGGAGGTGGGCCCAATGCAGTCGAGCGCATGGAGATCTACATCGACGGCACCCTGATCTACCGCTCCAAAGACCCCCCCCACGACTGGCTCGCTCCCGTGCTCACTTACCGACGGGTGCGTCCCATCGTGAAAACCACCTGCCAGGGCGATAGCCGCAACGACACCTCGCTAATGGCGTTTATTCTCACCCACGCACGGGCCGACTTTCCACTGGCCAAACAGGTGGTGGTTCGCTGCACAACCGCGGAGTTCGACTCCCCAGCGGTCACCACCGACCTGGTCCGATACGTCGCCAGCGCGCCCGAGTGGGTCCTCTCCCAATGATCAACCTCTGGACCCGTTGGGTCAACGCCGTATACCGGCCCGTCGACGCCCGGCCCCTCGTCTGGGTGCGCCGACTCATGCCCCTGGTCATCCTCGCCGACATGCTGTCCATGGCACACCGCGGCGCCGCCCAGGCCATCCTCTTCGACGCCAGCCACGGCGGAACCTCGTCGGGCGCCGCCAAGTGGTTCGTGTTCGGCGACTGGATGTACGCGGGCCCGTTCTTGTGGGCCGTCATCGTGCTGAGCATGCCGTTCATCTCGGCCGGCATCCTCACCCGACCCGCCCTGGTCACCGGCATCCTCGCCTACAGTCAGCTTGGCCATATGGACCTCCCCGGCGATCGCGGCGTCGACCGGATGATCCGAACGACCCTAATTATCCTGCTTTTTAGCGAGGTCACTCAGAAGAAGGTCCCCAAGAAAATTGCCCAGTGGCCGGTGATGTTGATCAATTGGATGCTGGTGTTTGTGTACCTGTCGGCTGGCATGGCCAAGATCACCAACACCACCGCCTGGTGGGACCCCCGAAAGCTGCCCGAGCTGTACACCATTTTGGTCGACCCACTGGGTGGCCATCTCGACCCGGCCTTCTGGTACAACTATCAAGAAATCTTCACCTTCGGAAGTTGGTCCACCATTATCCTAGAATTCACTTCGTTCCTGATTCTCACCCGGTGGTCGCCCTACTGGGCTTGTTTCGGCGCCTTCATGCACGTGGGCATCGCGCTGTGGATGGATTTGGGTATCTTTAGCTTCGGAATGCTCGCGTTTTACCCGCTGCTGTTCAGCCCGTGGACCGAGAAGTTGCTCAATCGTGGGTCTGGGACCCAGTCGACGGGCCCCACAATACGCTGAGTCAATGGGAGGTACCCGGTCGCCCAATCACCAGAGCGAGATAGGTCGGTGCCAGCGCATCCAACGCGGTAGCATGGGCGCGCGATGAGGAGAGTCGATGTTGAAGTTGTGGCGCACGTTCACAAGCTCGCGGATGTTGATCTGCATGGCCACCGGGTGCTCGTCGGGCCTACCGCTCTACGTGCTCTACCAACTGCTACCGGCCTGGCTGCGAGATCGCGGTGTCGACCTCACCACCATCGGCCTCTTTTCTCTTGTCGCATTCCCATACACTTGGAAGTTCCTTTGGTCTCCGTTGATGGACCGCTACCGCCCCAGCGCCCTCGGACGCCGCCGTGGCTGGGCGCTCATCACGCAAATTGTGCTGATGCTGGCCATCGCTTCATTGAGTCTGGTCGACCCCGTCCGAGCCATCGGGCCCGTGCTCGCCATCACCTCGGTCATCGCCTTCGCAAGCGCCAGCCAAGACGTCACCCTCGATGCCCTGCGCCGCGAAATCCTCCCCGATGAGGAGCTTGGCTTTGGCAACAGCTTGTTCGTCAACGCCTATCGAATCTCCTCACTGGTGCCCGGCTCCCTAGCCCTCATTCTCGCCGACATCCTGCCGTGGTCCCAAGTGCACTTGGTGGTCGCCGCGTTCATGGGCGTCGGCATCGCCACTACGCTTCTGATGCAAGAGCCCGAGACCAATGTCCCACCCCCCGCCTCATTCCGGGAAGCTGTCATTGAACCATTCGGCGCATTCTTCCGTTCTCGAGGGGTAAAACAGGCCCTCGGTGTACTGGCGTTCATGCTGCTCTACAAGCTAGGCGACAGCATGGCCACCGCGCTATCTACGCCGTTTTACCTCGATTTGGGCTTCACCAAGACCGAGATTGGCACCGTAGCGAAGGTTGCAGCCTTGTGGTCCTCCATCGCCGGCGGCTTTCTCGGCGGCGCGTTGATGCTGAAGATCGGCATCAACAAGGCGCTGTGGCTGTTTGGTGTGGTCCAGTTGCTGTCGATCTTCGGATTCGCCGCCCTGGCCGAGCACGGCGCCGACATGACCTGGCTGTTCTGGGTCGTCAGCTTCGAATACCTGGGAGTGGGGCTCGGAACAGCCGCATTCGTTGCCTTCATCGCCCGCTCTACCGACAAGCGATACACCGCGACGCAGCTGGCCCTGCTCACAAGCATGACCGGAATCCCACGGACATTCGCCAATGCCAGCACGGGCTATCTGGTGGACAGCTACGGATACACCGCGTTCTTCCTGCTCTGCGCCGCCCTGGCGATACCCGGTATGTTGATGCTGCCGTGGATTGCGCCCTGGAACCAATCCGACGCCGACGCCATCCGAGACGGCACCTAAACCGTCCCTCCGGTGTAAGCCGCGCCGCCCTATACCGTAAGGTCGTCGATGACCCGCCCTCGCCACAGACCGAGGACTCGCAGAGATCCCAATGCCCCATCCGCGCCTGCCGTTTGTACTCCTGTTCCTTTGTGCGACCGCCTGCGATGACCCCCTCATCGGCACGCCGATCGTCGACGAAGACAACCCCGACGCGCTGATCTACACGCCCGACTGGGATGGCATCACCGAGCTGTCCGAGAACCACTGCCAGTCCTGCCACGCGCCCGGAGGTTCGGCCGACTTCATGCCGCTCCCCGAAGCCCTGGCCCTCGATTTAGACGCCGAGGCCGGTCGTTTTGTGGTCCCCTTCGAGCCAGACGCCTCCAAGCTGTGGCGGGTGACTGGCGGAGTACTCGCCGACACCGACGTGGGCGACATGCCGTTGGGCGGGCGCTTGGCCCACAGCCAGATCGGACACATCGAGCTGTGGATTCTGGACGGCGCACCCCATCCAATGGTGGTCCAAGACAACGACAATGACGGTGTTTCCCCTGAAGATGGCGACTGCGACGACACGGATGCCAGCATCTTCCCGGGCGCCGATGAGCTGTGCGAGGACGGCATCGACAACAACTGCGACGGTCAAATCGACGACCCCACCGCCGTCGACGCCACCACCTCCTACCAAGACCTCGACCAAGACGGCTACGGCGACACCGCCAGCCCCCTCACCCAGTGCGGCGCCATTCCCACGGGATACGCCGAACTTTCCGGCGACTGTGACGACACCAACGTGGCCTTTAATCCCGGCGTCATCGAGGCCGACTGCCGCGACGCCAGCGACTACAACTGCGATGGCGCGGCGTTCGGCGTAGACGCAGACGCAGACGGGTCCTTCGCATGTGACGACTGCGACGACACAGACGACACCGTGTTCCCCGGCGCCACCGAGCGCTGCGACGCGGTAGACCATGACTGCGACGGCGACGACCAGCTGGGCGCCACCGACACCACCCTGTGGTACCCCGACCTCGACCAAGACCTCGACGGCGACGAGAGCGCAGCCGGCGTGCTCTCCTGCGGGGCCCCTTCCCTGGGCTGGACCCAAACCAACGGCGACTGCAACGACAGCAATGCCACCATCTTCGACGGCGCCCCCGAGTCCTGCAACAGCGTCGACAACGACTGCGATGGCACCGCCGACAACAACGCCATCGACCAGACGGCCTGGTTCACCGACGCCGACGGCGACCTGTACGGCGACGACGCCACCATCGTCTACGCCTGCGAGGCGCCCTGGCAGACCGTCTCTGATGGCGGCGACTGCGACGACACCAACACCGCCTACAATCCGGGCGTCGTAGAGAATGACTGCCTCGACCCCAATGACTACAACTGCGACGGCCTCGTGGGCGCGGTCGATGGCGACGGCGACGGCTTCTTTGCCTGCGAGGAGTGCAACGACACCAACGCCGCCATCAACCCTGATGCGACCGAGATCTGTGACGGCGTCGACAACGACTGCATCGACGGCGTGGACGTGAACGCCACCGACGCGACCGTGTGGTACCCAGACGCCGACACCGATGGGTTCGGCGACGACAACACCCTGGGCACCTGGTCTTGTGCGGCCCCAATGGCAGGTTGGCGCATGAACGCAGGCGACTGCGACGACAACGACGGCAGCAGCAACCCCGACGGCATCGAGGTGTGCGACAACGCCGACAACGACTGCAATGGCATCCCAGACGACAACGCCTTGGACGCCACCTACTGGTACCTCGACGACGACAATGATGGCGAGGGGACAGGCGCGCCGATCATCGAGTGTTCGATGGTCAAGCCCGGCTTCGCCCGCAACGACCTCGACTGTGACGACAGCGACAACGCCATCCACACCGGTGCCAACGAGGTGTGCGACGGTGCCGACAACAACTGCTCGGGCGGCATTGACGACGACGCCATCGACGCCCAGCGCTACTACCCAGACAACGACAACGACGGTTACGGCGACGTCTTCCTGGCCGAATTCTACGACTGCGACCCCGCGCTGGCGCTGGCGGCCACCAACAACGGCGACTGCAATGACACCGACAACGCCATCAACCCCGGCGCCGACGAGCACTGCGACGCCATCGACCACGACTGCTCGGGCCTGCCCAACAACAACCCCGTCGACGGCGACGTGTACTACGCCGATAACGACTTCGACGGCTACGGAGACGAATTCGACGCCGGCACCCTGGCGTGTCCAGGCTCCGGCGTAGGCGTCATCGACAACACCGACTGCGACGACTCGTTGGCCACGGTAAACACAGGTATCCTCTACGACTTCGCCAACGGAATTGACGACAACTGCGTCGACGGCATCGACGAGGACGGCGGCCTGCTCTCGATGGCCCTCAACGTGCAACCCATCTTCGACGCCGAGTGTTTGGGCGCCTGCCACGCGCCGCCGGTCGCCAGCAGCGGCATGGACCTCACCAACGCCTACCCTGTTGTGGTCAACGTGCCCTCAGACGACGTGCCCAGCATGTTCCGAGTCACCCCCTACGACCCCGCCAACAGCTACCTGTGGCACAAGCTCAACAACACCCACGCCAGCGTCGGTGGCACCGGCAACCAGATGCCAGCCGGTGCGGCAGGACCGCCGGGCTCGGGCGGGCTACCCGCGGCAGATCTTGCCATCATCGAACAGTGGATTATCGACGGAGCGCTGCCTTAACTAGGCCAGCCCAGTACCGTACGAGGCCATCACCGAGAAGCCGTTTGCGCCCACTTTTTGTTCGAGCGCCTCGTGTAGATCGGGGAGCTCGCCGCCACGACCCGCCACCAGCATTGGGGCCTCGCGGTCCGGCATGATCTCGCGACACTGGTCGCCGGTCACGTTGCCCAACAGCGGCTGAGTCCACGACCAATCGGGGTCTAGCGGAAGTCCCATCAGCAGGCCGCGCTCGACCGCCGTGTAGATGAGCTTCACCGCAAGCTCCGGGTCGCGACGCTCGAGTCCAGGCCCCTCGCCCCAAGCTTCGATGAGGTCGTAGACGCCGGCGAGGTCGGTCCGAGACATGGCCTCGACCTTGCGAACACCCAGACCGTTGAGATCGAGGGCATAGGCGACCACCGCAAACGCACGGCCCGCAGGATGGCGACGAACCCAGACCACCCGAGCGCGACCGTACTTCTCCCAGCCGGGGCTCACCAAGCACTCGTCTAGGGGCCACAGCGCAGCCACCCGCATGCGGTCAGCGGGATCGGTGACCTCGGGCATGGGACGATGAAACAATCGACGGCGACTGGAGATGCGTCGCTGCGAGCGAAACTTAGACATGAACGGACCTGAGGACGGTGGCCTGGGGAGGGCGCGAGGACTGCGGGGTTCGAGCGCTTGGAACGCCCTGGAAGGATCTTCAACCTAAACGATGAACGCGTGTTCAGCCACCCCAGCGGGTTGAATCGCGTCGATTTTACGAGGAACGACCGGACGAGGACGATCATCGCCCAAGTCTACGGGAGGCTCAGCGACGGATCTCTCGCCACGTCTGAAGCGCAATCCAACCCACGCCGACGGCCACAACAACCCCCACGCCCATGCTGTGACGCCCCACCCAAACGCCCATCTGCTGCACGTTGCCACCCAGGAAGATGCCAAGACCGACCAGCAGCCCGTTCCACGCGGTGGCGCTCACCAGTGCCCAAAACAGCACCGGTCCGGCACGCAATCCCGCCAAGCCCGCGGCGATAAAAAAGAAAGCGCGAACACCGGGAATGAACCGGTTTACCGCCAAATAAATAACCCCGTAGCGCTCGAATCGCGCCACCAACAGGTCGACGATCTTGCGGCGCTTCGGCGGCATTCGCGCCACCGCGCCCGAGCGCACCAACCAGGCACCCAACGCGAAATCGAGGCCTCCGCCCGCAATGGCTCCGACGGTGACCACCGTAAACACCGGCGCCAGGGGCCACGCAAAAGCCGTCACCAGCGCGGTGCCTGCCACCACCACCGTGTCACCGGGGAAGGGCGGGAACACGTACTCGATCATCGCCGCCAAAAATAGCACGATGTACGCCGACTCCGGCGGCATCTGGTTGAGTAGTTGGAGCAGGGCGACCAAGTCCATGTCACGAGCCTACCTGAGTCCGTCGATCCAACCAACATCGAGAACCGACGGCCCTGTCATTGAATGAAATCGGTTCACCTCCCGTCCCTAGCCCGACGCGACCGAGGGATCGGAGGAGAACAACATGAAAAAGATCATATTGCTGAGCACGCTATTCGCGCTTGGAACCGGCTGTATCTACATCGAAGAACGCAGGGTAGGAGGAGAACCCGGGGCAGATGACCCCGAACAACGAGACCCGAGTCTGATCGACCGAGACGGCGACGGCCTATCTGATGACGCCGAGGCCGAGCTGGACACCGACCCGGAGCGAGCCGACACCGATGGTGACGGCCTGGACGACCCGGACGAGCTGATGGGCGGGACGGACCCCCTCAATCCCGACTCGGACGAAGACGGCCTCAACGACGGCGACGAGCTTGTGCTGGGCACCGACCCGCTGGACGCCGACCCCGACAACGACGGGCTCGACGACTCCGATGAGCTGTTCGAAGGTACCGATCCGTTCAACCCCGACTCCGACAACGACGGAATCGAAGATGGCGTCGAGGTGGACATCGGCACCGACCCACTGACCGGAGACAGCGACGGCGACGGTCTCGCCGATGGCGACGAGCTCGACCTCGACACCGACCCCATCAACCCGGACACCGACGGCGACGGGCTAGACGACGGTGACGAGGTCGACCTGGGGACCTCTCCCTTGGAGCCGGACACCGACCAAGACGGCCTAGAGGATGGCGACGAGCTCGATCTCGGCACCGACCCCAACTTGCCCGACACCGACGGCGACGGCATCGACGACGGTGACGAGCTCCTCGGTGGTACCAACCCGCTCGTCCCCGACACCGACAATCCCAACATAGACCCCGGCGAGATCAACCCCGACCCCAGCGGCGGGCGCGTGGTCTCACCACCCGGCAGTGGCGCCGCAGATGGCGACCCCTACGCCAACGAAGACCTGCAAGCCGGATGCGCCTGCGACAGCACGCCCGGTGGGTTGACCTGGATGTGGGCGCCCATGCTATTGCTCGGTCTCCGACGCCGCGGCTCGCTCTAAACGCCGATTTCATTGTGGCCGAAGTGCACCTAAACCGGCACTTCGCCCTTCTGTTCACGCGCCGCATGACGCAGGTTCAACGCCACTAACTCGGCCAGGATTTCGGTTTCACTGAGGGAGACTGGCCAGCCATAGGCCCGCGCTACGGCGTCATTCAAGCGATGCTCCAGGGCACGCATGTGTTGGATGTCGTTGGACGCCGACTTCGAAGACCCCACCTGATTGGCCAGCTGGGTGAGCGTCAAGCCCGGCTCACTCCCACACAGGGCTTGCCGGTGCGCCAGCAACAGACCGGCGGATTCCCCGACGTCATGGCGGGCAGTCTCGGACCCATCAGGAAAGGGAAAACGCAGAAAACAACGGGTGTTATTATACCGGGGACGGTCGACCAACCGACCCCCTGTCCGCAGCGACCACACCCGGTGAATCCGAGATTGAAGCACCCCAAAGTGCGCGTCTGTGGGTAGGACAATGGCGTACAGCGTGTGATCGGGAATGGTGCCCGCGAAACACCAGTCAAACACCCGATGTTTCGAGGTCTCGGGGGTGATGAGAAAGCGCTCGAGTCCGCTCCAGGCTGTGCGCAGTCTCGGAACGGTCTCGCCGAACAGCCACCAGTTCTTCCGACGAGAGGGCCGGTTGTTCTGATCTCGTTGGGGCTTCACGTTCGCCTCCAGCCACCGGTAACAACCCGGGTAACTGGACTGAAGCTGTGCCGCGGTGAGCCCATAGGCGTCGATCACGTAGCGATGATGCCGCACCTGCATCATCTCGCGAGCGCTGAGGTATGGCTTGATAATCGGTGGAAGATTATGAACGTCGAAACCCAGTTTCTGGACCTCTGACCCGGTGAGTCGAAAGCCCTTGCCCACCAGGTTCATGCCCTGAAAGGACAGCCCTTGATTCGACCGGAGTACGACCGCCTGGGTGACATCCACATCGGCCCGGAGATCGGCATGAATCACTGGGACGCGTCGGTGGCGGATAACCACGGGCTGGCCGGACGCTAAACCCTCAACAACTTCGGAGACAACCGCCTCCGCGGACGTGCAGCCGCCGACAGTCATGGCGATGCGGACCGCTGCACCGGCGTCGATCCACGGGTGGTCGGCGATGGCCATCAACAGACGCAGCGGCCGATCTGGGGCGTCCAGATGGGCCTGAATGACCTGCCGATTCTGGCTTTGGGTGATGCTATTGGTGGTAATGAAGCCAAAGCGACGAACCGACCCACAGCGCACCAGTTCGGCAGCCCGATGCCACCAAAACATCACGAAATCTACGCTATCCGGAACGGTCGGATACAGCGCCCGCAGGGTCTGAACGTAGGACGCGCCCAAGCGACTACGCATGACCTTGTTACCCATAAAAGGCGGATTTCCTACGATAAAGTCGGCATATGGCCACGAAGACCGGCGCGTTTCGGAACCGATCTGCACCAGGGCATCGCGCACCTCGATTGTGGGGCGCTTGACCCGCCCGGCCAGCTCCCTCGACCGATGCACATCCTGCACATGAGCCATCCACAGCACCACCCTGGCGACACGGGCGGCAGCGGGGTCGATCTCGATACCGATCAGCTGGTGGACGCCTACCGCAGCGGCCCGCTCCAGCGGCGCTGCTCCGACGAGCGAGGCGCGGTACGCCAGCACTTCCCGTTCGAATTCACGGAGAAGCAGGTAGGATGTACAGAGGATATTACCCGTGCCACAAGCAGGATCGAGCACTCGAATGGACGACAAACGGTCGAGGAATTCATCGACCTCGGCCAGGTTGATGCACGCTTCCCAGTCCTGTCGGAGCGGCGCGATGAGCGTTGGAATGACCAGCCGCTCCACCTGAATCCGAGGCGTGTAGTGCGCCCCGAGACGCTTCCGCTTGCGCGGGTTCAAGGCCAAGGTCTCCTCAAACAGAGCGCCCAGAAATTCCGGTTCTATCTGGGTCCAATCCAGGGTCTCGAGATCCGCCAGAGCGCGGCATTGGGCGGGTTCGAGCGACAGCGGATTGGATTCCAGCGGCAGGTGTGACGCATCTGCGAAGGACAGGCCCAGCTGGGTCACTAAAGCGTTGACTACCCGGACCATCAGAAAATCAACACCCTCCTCGGGGCTGTGGATCTGTTGCAGCGACTCCGCCAGCGACGCCAACGCCGGCCCCACAGAACGACCTATGGCCACAACGCCCGTCGCAGACCACTCGCCCGTTGAACGGTTCGCTCCAGGGCATCGGAGAGGACCTCTCGGCTGCTGAGCATCGTCATCTGACCCTTCGCGCGGGTGACACCGGTGTAGATCAGCTCGCGGGTAAGGATGGGACTTTGTTCATTGGGAAGCACGATGAGCACATGCTCAAACTCGGAGCCTTGGGACTTGTGGATGGTCATGGCAAAAGCGGTGTCGTGTTCGGGAAGACGAGACGGCACCACATACTCGACCACCCGCTTGTCTTGGTAGTCGTTGAGATTCAGCGCCGGAAACACCCCCTGAGGATCGGCCGGCGGGAGGCCGTCCACCCCGGGGAAGGCCACCACTCTCTGTACAACGCCCCCGATGTTGGCCATCACTACCAAACCGATGTCGCCGTTGTAGAGACCTTTACCGCCACTACTTCGCCGCACATTGTAGTCGTTGCGCTGGACCAATACGGGCCTGCCCAGGAACCAACGGCCCGACTCCGTCACCAGGCGACGCTCGCGCAGCAGCCCCAAGGTTGCCTCGTTGACGCCACGCACGCCGGTTCGGCCGGCGCGGTGGGCGCACAGCACTCGAAAGCGGTCGAAGGTCTCCAGTAGGCGTCGGTGGAACACGTCTTGGGTAGGGAAACGGGCCAGATCGGCTGCCCCTTCACTCAGCATGCGCAGGTACGGCCCGTAGCCGCGAAGCAGGGTGTCTTCGATGCGGGGCGGGAGACGCGCATCAAGCGCCGGAGAGATCAAGGCGACATCGCTGCTTTGGGTGAGCACATCGGTGGCCCGCTGTACGTCGAAGGGGACGTGCAGACAGGCGGCAGCGAACTGGCCAATGCCGCTGTCCGCACCAAATCGATAGGTGCGATTGAACTGAACGATGGCGTCTCGGAACGGCGGTCCGGCAACCTGCTGAACCTGGGACTGACCGGCCTGAATGTGCGATTGCAGCTTGGGAAACGGCGCCAATACGGCAGCCCCGGCCTGGGTGATCTGCGCCCGATCTGCCTGACTATCTCCGCAGATGTCGGCGAGCACTGTGCCGGCCTCAACACTCGCAAGCTGATGCCGATCGCCCAGCAGCAGCAATCGGGTAGGCTCGCCACCGGGCCCCACACCGCCGACCGCCGCGACCAACTTCGACATCATCGCGAAGTCGACCATGCTGGCCTCGTCGACCACGACAATATCGTAGGGCAGTGGATGAATCGCGTTGTGTCGAAAACGGGTGGGGTTGCTGAGCTGCCAGCCCAGCAGCCGATGCAGGGTGCGGGTCTCGATGCCCTGTACAAACTCGGCCAACCGCTGGACGCGGTCCGCGTCGTCTATAAAGCGGCCTACTGACGGCACAAACTCGTCTTGAAGCTTGGCGCGGAGGGCCTCTTTCATGCGACCCGCCGCCTTTCCCGTGGGCGCCGTCAACGCCACCGCTGGCTCACGGGTAGAGACCTCACCGCGGTCGAAGCGGGCCTGGTGACGAAGCCACAGCAAGGCCAACAGGTTGCGAACGGTCCACGTCTTGCCCATACCAGGGCCGCCGGTAATGACCGCGAGTTGGCGGGTGAGGGCCACGCCTCCGGCCAGACGCTGGCGGTTGAGGTCGACCGATTCGGCGGGCCAATGACCGTTCTTCAGCGGCGGCCGGAACAAGAAATCTAGGCCTTGAGCGACCATGGGGTAGTCGACCGCCGCAAGGGCCACGCCTTGGGTTTGGGCCGCCATCGTGGACAAACGATGGGCGAGGTCTGCTTGGTAGGACCAGTACCGGTCGGTGTACAGCCAGTGCCCGTCCAGCACAAACGGCGTAAGCCCAGGCTGACCGGCCATTCGAACCAGCCGCGCGCACGCCGCTACCTTTTCAGACCAACCCTGAACGGGTAGCACCAAGGGGGTCAAGTCAACGGAACCGGCACTCGGATCGACCGTAGCTGGAAGCAAGCGTCGGACGTTATCGTCGCTGAGATCTACGCAGATATGCCCACGCTGCGGGGCCCGAACAGCCAGGGCCAACGCCAACAACACGTCGGGGTCGAGGGTCTGCGTGCGACGTCCCAAACGGGCCACCACATGCAGCGCCAGGCCATTGAGGATGCCCGCCTCGAAGAAGGGGCGCAGCCGCTGGGTGACCGCGGCCTCGGGTGAACCTGGCTGCGGGCGCAGGGGGGCGAACAGCGGCGGCATGATGCGCTCGGCGGTCATTGGACCCTTCCTTCAAGGAGATCGTCGAGATGTTCGATGAGCGCACGCGGTGGACGATAGGGGTACACGCCCATCGGAGATCCGCCGTCTACGAGCGTCTCTTCGCCCACCATGCCGCGGAAGAACAGATACAAGGCACCGCCGTGGTGCGTGTCGTAGTCATAGTCCGGTATTCGGTGTTCTAAGTATCGGTGCACCGCCACCGAGTACAGCGTTGCCTGTACAAAGTAGTCGTGATGCTCCATTTCGTACCGCATCCACGCTTGGCAGAAGTGGGCGCTGGGATGCTCGCCTTCGCGCAGGTGATCGAGCTTATTGCTCTTGTAGTCCACCACGTAGAACCGCTGTGCACCCGCCTGGGGATCGGTGGCAAACACCAAGTCGATGCTGCCGGTTAGAAAGCCGGCAAAATCCTGATCTTGCCAGGCGTTCTTCAGGCCATTGAGGTAGGTCGCCGACGGACCGCTGCCGGCCGCCAGCCCGAAGGCCTGACCAAAGGCGGCGCCACTCACCCGCTCGGGCCAAGGCACATGCCCATCGGCTTGGGGGCGACGATGGGCAGCCCCCCCTGCCACTGGCAAATCGAACGCCAGCTCGTCGAGGCGGCGGCTTCGAGGCACGTCGGCCAAGCGAAGGTCGCCCAACGGGCCTCCCAGCGGCGTCTGCAGCACCTGAGGCAGGCCTTCGTGCAGGATTTGACGCCAATCGGACCGGTTCATGGAGTGCTTAGGACCCAGTCGATCGAGGGTGCGCTCGAGCTCGGCCCGACCGAGGGTCGCGTCGCCGCTAGGACTCCTTGGAAACTTTTGGAAGTCCATCACCTCGAACAGCTCGTGCAGGAACGTTCCCGCATCGGCGCCACCTGGAAAGTTCGCCAACGGTACATCTGTCTCGTCGTACGCGAGGGGAAGCGCCAGCCGCAGCCGGTCTTGGATGGTGCGCGCGACGTCTTGGGCGCGATCGGTTTGCTGATCGACGTCTCGGCCCGCTAGCGCGGCCTCTTGCCGAAGCACCTGGGACCGAAGGGCCACGGTTTTGGTCTGACGTATACGGGTAATCGAAGAGTAGCTGAGTTGCTTCCAGCTGAGGTCGAGGCCAATGGGAGCGCCGTCTGGATCGACCCGACCGAACACGCGAGCGTTCAGCCGGCCCTCGGACTGGGCAGCATCGACCGGCTGCCAGGCCGTCAGCTCGCCATCGAGCGCGGCCTTGGACACACCGACCAGCACACTACCGTCGTCGCGCGTACAGGCCTCGGACCACCCTTGGAGGTCGCTGTACAGGTCGTTCGGGCTCATTTCGGAGATTCGCTGGGCCACCCCGCCAAACCGATGTTCCGCCTGCTCGTGGGCGGCGTCCAGGCTTAGGCTGTGCAGCAAGAGCCCCAGAGAGGACTGCTCCAAACCGCCGTTCTTGATGCGCCCGTCGGTGAATTTACCATCGTAGACCACACAGCGATGTCGGGCCCGGGTGAGCGCGACGTACAGCAGGCGAATGCGCTCGGCGTGGGCATCACTCGCCGAGAGCTGAATGTGGGCCAGCTTTTGTCGCGGGAACGGCTTTTGCTGAAGGTCGAGCATACGGGTCGCCGGGTCGTTCGCCGTGGGAAACACCAGACGTTCTTTATCGGCGGCGCGCACCAACACGCCGTCGTAGAGGAATGGCGCCCAGACCACCGGGTACTGCAGCCCCTTGGACTTGTGCATGGTGAGAATACGAACGGCCGCGTCATCGCGTTCGAGACGTTGTTCGGCAGAGCCATCGTCGTCGATGGTGCCCTGGCGCTGATCGGCGAGCCATCGAATCAGGCCTTCGAGGCCCATCCGCTGCGCCTGCTCTGCCCGATGTGTGAGCTCAAGTACGTGGAGCAGATCGGTGAGCCGCCGTTCGCCGTCTGGATAGTGGAGCAGCCGACCCCGGACATCGTATCGCTCCATTGCCGAACGAAACGTAGATAAAACGCCGTTTCGCAGCACACTCAGCTGCCATCGAGTCAGCCAGTCGAGCCATTGGTCCCACGCGACGCTGTCGTTGTCCGGGTCGTCGACCGCACGCAGTCCCGCCGCGTCCCAGCCAAACAGCCGGGAGATGGCCGAAGCCCGTGCAGTCCTGGCGTTCGTGGGCCGAGCAATCGCCTGGAGCCAACGTTGTAAATCCAGGGCCTCGTCGGAGGCATACACACTCTCGGCAGCCGGCATGACCGCCGGAACGCCCGCCTCTAGCAAGCTAGACATCACCGCCCGAGCCTGCCAACCACTGCGCACCAATACCGCAATGTCCCCCGGGGTAATCGGGCGCGGAACATCTTCTGCGTGCTCTTGGAGCCGCCAGCCCGCCTCGAGAAAGTCGACGATATCGGCCGCGACCCGAACCGGGAGAGACGCTCCCAGATCTCCCTTTTTGATGGCTTCGTTCTCGCCCTCACCGAGCCCGTGGGCGAATCGGATCTGCAGCGGCGCCGCCTGGGTGTGCGCCCACGGTGAGTCGCCCAGGGAATCGGGCGGGATCAAGCGGTCTACCGGCGTGCGCAAGGCGTCGGCATCGACCTGCTCGTAGGGAATATTTGGGTCGTCGAACAACGACGCTGGCCAACGACCGAGCACCGCGTTCATGGCCTCGACGTACCGCGCATCGGAGCGGAAATTGGTGTCCATGGTCAACCACCGGTCGGCCGCCTGCTTCACTTGGACATAAACGTGGATATTCGCGCCACGAAAACCGTAAATCGCCTGCTTTGGGTCGCCAATCAGGAACAGGAAGTGCTGGGGCGTTTGGAACAGGGTCCGGAAGATCTCCCACTGCAAGCGGTCGGTGTCTTGGAACTCATCGATGAGCGCGGCGCGAAACCGAGGACGAATAGCGTTCTTAAGCCGATCGTCTTGAAGACCAGTGGCTAATTTGCGAAGCAGGTCTTGGAAGGCGACCACCCGGTCCACCGCCTTTCGAGCCTCGTAGGCCCCGCGGATCCAGGCTACAAAACCGTGCCAGGGAGCTGTCTTTTCGTTGGAGGACTGCCCGTCGTGTACTTCGACGCCGATCTGCACGAGTGCACAAATCTCGTCGAAGAGCGGATGCTCAAACACCACGCCAGATGCGAGGGTGACGTCGAAATTGGCGCGATTGAAGTACTTGGCCACCTTTGCCGGAACCGGGGGCATCTTGGGACCCGCGCACGCCACAAGCCAGGCACGGACCGGCTCGTCCAGCTTCTTCAGCCCGCTCGAGACGTAGGTACGCCCCCGTGCACTTTCGAACAAGACGCTCTCGGGGTTCTTTTTCAGGTTGGGTTGGGTGGGTTTTCCCAAGTCGAATCGCCGGCCAAGGGCCTCGGAACCGCTGTCCCAATCCGAGAGCGCTTCGACCACACAGTCCGAGAAGTCGGCCGGCGCACTGGGAACGAGATCCATCGGCACCAACGCCATATCTGGGTCGCGAAGGGCCGCACCCGCTGTCTGCATCAAGCTCTCGCGAGAGAAACCGCAGACGTTCACCAAGAAGCGATAGCGTTCGAGCGAGGCGGTGTTCACCTGCGCCGAGAGATAGTCGTCGACCAGATTGCTGATCAGCTCGCGGTCGCTGGTCATCAGCTCGAGGCCAAACTCGGCGCCGCTCTCGAAGGCGTTCTGCTGGAGCATGCGCTGACAGAAGCCGTGGATGGTAGAAATCAGCGCTTGGTCAAAGCTTTCTTGGGCCTCGACAATCCGCTGAAGCCACTCGCGTCGACATTCGTTCTCGACCGACCGCGCCAGCAGCGAGGTGAGCATGCCATCCCGTTCGCTGGGCTCTCCTTCGCCCCGCAACACGGCCGCAGCCTCGGCCAACCGAAGCCTGATGCGATCGACCAACTCGGCGGTGGCGGCCTTGGTGAAGGTGACCACCAGAATTTCGCGCATCGGCACCTTGTGCTCGGCGACCAAGCGAACGACCAAATTTGTGATTTGGTAGGTTTTACCTGTGCCTGCGCTAGCCTCTAGGAGGGTGATACCCGTCTGAAGCTGGCCCTCTTCGATGAACGCGCGCGCGCTGATGTTCATGTGGCCTCCACTGAGGAGCGGTCAAGGGGCTGGGGTTTCTTGTTCCGACCATCGAATGCCGGCTGCCAAAACCAACGCGCCAATCGACCAAACTCCAAGTCGAAGGTGCCGCTGTCATGGAGGGGGTGCCGGTCGTCCCACAGGCGCCGCGCATGCGCGTCGTAGCCCTCGCCTCTTTGGTCCCTGCCCTCCCACGCCTTTAGGGCCGAGCCCAACGCGACCTCGGCGCACGCGGCGGTTGTGGCGTCGAAGGGGCGGTCGCCATCGAGGGCCTGGATGGGCAGGGCCATGCCCTTCGAACGCCCGGTCTGATGGGCGTCGAGGGTGGACGCGAACGCGAAAGAGCAGGCGCAGAAGAAGGGCACCCGGTCCCGTAGACCGCGCCGATACAGCTGGATGGCCTGGCTTAAATAGTCCAGAGCGCCCGCTCTGCGAACGTCGGCCGTCGCCAGAGACATAAAGGACAGGCTGTGAACCGAGGTTTCGGCGCTTCGGTCGCGCTTGAGCTTGCCGTGCACCAACACGCTGGCGGTGACGTCGCGGCCGTCCATCGCGGCCCAGGCGACCTGGGTTAACCAGGGCTCAATCAGCGTCTTTGCCTTGTTATCGCCGACCGCTACAAACAGCTGGTCGCGCCCCCACCGGTTACTCACCTCGCCCGAGAGACGGACCGTGACATCCGGCAGCTGAAACTCCAACGCCAAGGTCACCGACGGATCGGGGCCAGTCAAGCTGTCATGGGGACGAATCCACGGCGCCATCAGGGCCGTCATCTCGTCGACCAATAGGCCGGGTGCGCTGAGCCAATCCAGCCCCGCCGAACCCAGCGGCAAGATGCCCTCGGCCAACACTCGGCCCACGTTGGTGACCTCCGGCGCTTTTCCAGAACACCACTCGGTCGCCAGGGCGCCCATCTTTGCGTCCAGCATTCGGACGCACAGCTGGTATCGGTCGAGATCACCCACCTCGATAGGCTCGCGGTCGGCTAGCGCGTCGTCACGCTCTTTAAGATACACGCCGAAGCCGTTGTTCATCAAGGTTTGCGCCGGGTTTCGGAAGAACCAGATGAGCTCGCTAAGGGACAGATATAGGACGGGCTTTGGGCTGACGGGCACCCTCAAGGCGGAGGGCTGCACCGCACCAAAGAAGGTGGGCGCTACGCGATGGCGATTCAGCGACAGGTTCGCGCCCTCGGCCTGACGCTGGTCGAAACTCCACGGATTACCGGGGAGGAAGTTGCCTGGGCTGAAGGTATGCAGCGAATGGTGCCGCGTGAGTTCTTGGCTGGCCGGACGGCCGGAGACCGTAGCAAAGCTGTGGTCGAGGACTTCGCACAGCTCTCCGATAGGAACCGCAGGTGCGCGCTCTTCGTTGGTGTTGACATCGCGACCGGTGTGTAGAATCACCAGGTGCTCGCGCGCGGCGAGAAGCGCCTCGAGCAGCAGATGACGGTCTTCGTCGCGCGCATCGCGGTCGCCCACCTTGGGATGTCGCTGGGTGAGGTCAAACATCAACTGATCCGGATTCGCGGGAAACGTCCCTTCGTCCATGCCAAGCAGACAGACGACTGGAAAAGGCACGCTTCGGAACGGGCTCATTGAGGCAAAGGTGACGGCTCCGGTTTGAGCTCGAATGGCACCATGAGCCACCTCGAACTGGTCGGAGAGCGCCGTGTGCATGGCCAGGGTCTCGACCAAACAGGTGGACTTTGATTGAACCACCCCAGACTCGAAGGCTTGGATGGCCACGCGCACCCGCTGGTCGAGCCAGCCTGAGGTCGCTGTGGTGGCGGTGAGTCGCCCCAGGGTTCCGAGGGCAACCGGAGGGCCTGGTTGGGCGAGGGGGTCGCCCAGAATTCGGGTAATCCACGCATGGCCCGGTCGGGGCGCACGCATGGCATCGACCTCGTCGATCAGCGTGGTCGCGGCATCCAAAAAGCGACCCAGCAGTCCTGCTAAACCGCCCTCGAGCGCATCGTGCGGAACCACTCCGAGGTCGGCCGGGCCGGTGTCGTAGATTCGGCCGGGGCTGTCGGTCATGCAGACGCCGAGCACCAGCCGTTCGAGGGCAAAGGACAGGGTGTTCTGTTCGACTTCTGGTTGTTGATGACGCGCCCGGTCTTCGGCATCTACCGCCCATCGAAAGCCGCTGTCTTGAACCCAGTTCCGAATCTGCGAGAGATCGTCGGCGCCAATGCCAAACCGATCGCGGAACGGCTCGATGGCGAGTAAGTCGAGAAGTCCTGTCGCCGTGAGCCGCTGGCCTGGCGTGGCCAAAATGAGCACCTGCAGCAGCACCTCGGCCACGGGATTGGTGCGACGCATGCTGCGCTGAGCGATCTCGAAGGGAATCCGAGGTGCGCCCGCGCGCCCCCAGCGGCGAGCGGGATGGGTGCCGAGCGGTTGATCGTGGCCCGACTGGAACACACCACTGACCAGCGGCGCATAGGTCTCGATGTCGGGGGTGATGACCAAGACGTCGCGCGGCTCGAGGTGGGGATGGGACTCGAACAAGTGCAGCAGCACTTCGCGAAGGGCCTCGACCTGGCGGGCCGGGCCGAAGCAGGCGTGAATTTGGATCGAGTCGTCGTCTGCGCCCAGCGGATGAGGCTCGGCGCCGCCCAATGGGTTGCGCAAATTGAGGATGTCGGACTGTAGATGACACAGGGCAGAGGCTTGAACTTCGTCGCTGCGAGGGTCGATGAACCAGTCGTGGTCGGACTTGTTAACGTAGCCTTGGTCGACGGCCTCGAGCGTGAGCTGCAGGTCGCGGCCCAGACGCCCCAAGGAGGCCAATATGGGGTGGCTGGTTGGGGCCTCGGCCGATTCGCGCAGGGTCTCGGCGACCTCTTCGCGGTCGATGACCAGCAGTTGTTCGCGAACTGAGACCGGCACCTTCTCGACGTATCCCCAGAAGGCGTCGGAGGGGCAGAGCACGAACAGATCGACGTCGGTGGTACGAGAGATGTCGGCAAGCTGCTGCAGAAACGGCGGCGGAAGGTGGGTGACCCCAAAGAAGCGGACGGGTTGGTCGAACAGTTGCTGAGACACATCCCAGCTCTTGAACGCGGACAACCACCGGGCGGAAAAGTGATTTTTACTTCCGATACGCCGAGAAATGGCCTGCCAAAGCAACGGCTGCCAGGCCAGATCGTCGGCGCCCGAAGCGTCGCCCAAACCCTGGTCGCCGTCACTCCAGCGAACGGCGAGCTCGGGCCGGAAGTGGACATAGCGGTCGAGCAGATCGCCCAATCGCCGCGCCAACGACCACGTCTTGGCGGTGACCGGTCCCTGGACATCCCCCACGTAGGCGCGCAGCGGATCGAGGCGAGCATCATCGCTCGACAGCAGCTCGGGCAGCACGTCGAGGAGGGTCCAGGTAGCGAGCTCGGGGTTCCAGAGAGGCTCGGTGGAGGTGCCCTGCTCCATGACCCGCAGGGCCTCTGACTGAATATGCGCTGGGAACGGGAACTTGACGTTGGCACAGATTCGTCCAGCCAGCTGACTGGCGAGTTCGTGCCGTAGAAAACGCTCCATTCCCTGGCTACCCACCACCACCTGAAGCGGTTTGAAGGGGTCGGCGGGTCGCTGGTCGGGTTGGTCGAGCAAAGCCGCAAGATAGGCCACCAGGACTTCGATGCGATTGCTACGATAAATATTAAGCATCACGCCTCCAGGCTAACGTAGCGCGCCGTCTGGACCCAGCGCACAAGGTCGCCCTTGGCCCTATCAAGCCCGCCCGTCACCAGGTACTCAATCAGGGCGAGTTCTGTACGCTCAATAAGCGTATCTTGGGCGAGAGACGGTCGTTCGTCAAGTGTATCCCCGGCGATGAGGGGAGCCCGAAGTGGCTCGAATACAATTCTTGAAATCCTGGCGACTCCCGTATAAGAGCCTCTGGTTTCCGTGTGAAGCCTGTCGAGTACCCGATCGAGCTCGACGTTCTACCCGTCGATATTCGGAGAAATGATGGCCCTGTTCCTGTTCGGCGCACTCGCCCTCACCCCGTTCGCCCACGCCGAAGACCCCAACTTCGAGGGCACCAAAGAAGCGGGCCAAGCGTTCACGGAATCCGAGACTAAACTCTCCGCCGAAATTGGTGGCGCCATGGCCGCCGGCAACACCCAGTTCTGGACGCTCAACGGCATCGCCGCCTCCAGCCACAAGTGGTCCAAGAATCAGATCGCAGGAGAGTTAGGCGCAAACCTCGGTAGTAGCCTGGTCGACGAAGACGCCGACGGTATCCTGTCCAACACCGAGCGCAACAGCGGTCTGAAGGCGACGGCCGAAAGGTACTGGACAGAAGTACGTTACGACCGTTTCATTGGCAAGCAGGACAGTTTATACCTGCTCGGCGGTGCCCTGGTCGACACCTTCGCTGGCTACGACCTGCGTACCCACGAACAGTTTGGCTACTCCCGCATCATCCTCGACAGTGACACCACCCACGTGGTCGGCGAAGTCGGCCTTGATGTGGCCCAAGAGAACTTCGTCGAAGGCGTAGACCCCAAGCGCGCCGACGTTATCGCGGCCCGCGTCATGGTGGGTTTGACCCATAAATTCAACGAGAGCGTGTCCTTCAGTGACACCCTCGAAGTGTTTGAAAATATACGCTCCCCCAAAGATCTACGCATGATCAATGACGCCGCGCTCACCTCGAAGCTCTCGGACACGTTCAGCCTGAAATTATCGCACAAAATTACCCGAGATAACGAACCCGTCGAGGGTTACCGCCCGACGGACCATACCGCCCTCGCTACGCTGGTTGCGTCCATCTTCTAACGTGCCGTACACTCAGGATATCCACATGAATCCGGACTACGCGCAAATCGAACCATTTGGCGTAGGCCCTGGTTGCCTTCGGTGCCAGCAGATTCGAGCGCTGTCTACAGGCCAAAAAGTTGTCGTCTAAGAGTGGCTTCACGGACTGGATGCCGAGAGGACCGAAACGAAGCTGCGCGGCGTGAGTCCTGAGTTCATTGCGCCGCCAGCCGGTGACTTTCGTCACTCGTTGGGTGACGGAAGTCACCTGCTTCGCCAACGCAACAACCTGTGCCCGCGACCACCTTCGCGCTCGGTACACACCGTAGTCAGTGGACTCTCGCGCATCTGATTCCGGAGCGGAGTCACTGCTCCGCGGCCATCGGGCGAGGACGCGCATGAGGTGCCCTCCGGCTCCTTCGACTCGCCGGCTCGGTGACGTAGCGACTGCAGCTTGTTGGGTCTGCATTGCCTCAATCATCGCCGCGTTCACCGCCCCTGCGTTCACGTCGTTCACCGTGTGGGCGGAAGAAACGTCAGACGAACGGGGCGCCCTATCACGGGCACTGGCGATATAGGATGACTTGAGAGCTCTCCAGAGGAGAGGTCTCATTAGCACATCTTCCGCATCAGTATACAGGCTTTGGGTCGTTTCGGCTGGGCGTTCGGGGCTTGGGCGCTAGAGGCGTCAGGGCGGGCCGCCAGGCCAGCCTCCCGAAAGCGCATCTTTCTCCCTCGTTTGGTGAGTTGGGCAAGTGGGGCGTTGTTGCACGGCCGAATCGTGAGCCAGCAGCTCCCAGGCATGGGGCTCATGTTCGTACGGCAACCGACGTTGGTGCATAAAGAAAATTCGGGCCGCCCTCCACCGAAGTGAAATTCTTATCCACACAGCGCAACCGAGTTCGGCATTCCCAACTCTGTCATCTTGTTGAGTATGTTGCAGGCGGTGAGGCCTTCATTGCGTTGTGCTTCTTGATTTCTAGCGGTCAATCGACCACCGAAGCGCTTCTTATACCGATAGAACGTATTCTCTGCCCTGGATTGATGGTGCTGCCCAGCCTCCAAACGCCAACGACGTCGTCCAACCTCCTTGATTCGCTCGAGGTGCGCATCTCGGTCATCCAAGACAGGTTCACCTGAGAAGACCGCATCTCTCCTGGGTGGGATGACCGTTTTCGCACCTCGTTTGCGAGCCGCTTCGTAGACTTCATGACGGTCATACCCACCATCCGCAGTGATGCGTTTCACTGGGTTCAGCACCTGTTCGAGGAGTTCTGGAAACGCTGTGGCGTCGGCGACCGACGCATCGGTAAGCTCCACGGCCAGAATGTTCCTCGCGGTCACGGCACTAAGCGCCCTCGAGGCCGTCGGCATCCAAACCGCCCGTTTCAACTCGGCGATAAGGTCAACGTCGCAGGGCAAACGGGTGTGATCGAAGACATCGGCCTGTTCGCCACCATCATGATGACCGCCGACAACGTCACCCACAAGGGCGTTGTTCGCGGCTCCATCTCCATTGGCGTAGCCTACGGTACCAACCTCGCCGAGGCCGAGGCCGTCTTACTGGCCGCCACCAAGAGCAGCCCGTTTGTACTTGACGAACCCGGTGTCGACTTGGCCCTGGTTGGCTTCGGTGCCAGCTCCTGCGACTTCGCAGTGGTACCCTGGTCAACCACTGGCAACTACTTGTCCATGCTGCACGATGTGCGCCACCGGGTTTACGTCGCCCTCAACGAAGCGGGCATCGACATACCCTTTGATCAGGTTGTCAATGATACGGCGCCCACCGAGACAGCCAGCTAGCGCGCTAGCGATGGCTCATGG
>JAACDH010000171.1 GCA_009936995.1 Rhodobacterales bacterium | reverse complement strand
AGTACCCCGGCGTCGGGGTCCCGTTCGTCGGCTTCATAGCGGAGGGTGATTTCGATGCGAGGGCTACCGGCGTCGATGCTATTTTGCGCGAGTTCCCGTAGAAAATCCATGGGGCGGGCAAATTGATTGACCAAGTTGGCGAGGGCTTGCTCGGCTAGATTTTCAGAGGTACTGGACACGTTTTGAGTCTCCCATGGAAAGCGGCTTATGATGTTCAGTCGGCCGGCGGAGAAATGACGACCGTGAAACGTAATCCCCGTGTACTGATGTCCTTGTTGTGCGGCGGCGGCAACCCCGAAGTTGTCATGACCCTTTGGCGGCAGCGTCGCGGCGCGATCGTGCTGCTCTCCTTCGCGACGGGTTGCCGATAGAGGTTCGGTAGGCGAGCTGGAGCGCCCACGCCGCTGCCCCCCGCTAAGTTTTACGGGTTCGGGTGTCCGGTTACTCGGGAGCCGATACCTGACCGGACACTAGCTCAGCGCCTCTAGGTCGAGGAACGCGTCGAGTGCCTGGGGGTTTATCAGGGCGTCGCGGTTGGCCACGGGCTCGTTCTGGACCATACGAGTGACCGCGATCTCCACCTTCTTTCCGCTGATGGTTCGCGGAATATCCGGAACTTGGAGTACCACGGCGGGCACATGTCGCGGCGTACAGCCCGAGCGGACGGCGCGCTTGATTACCCCCACCAAGGCCTCGTCGAGGGCGGTTCCTTCGCGGAGCACGACGAAGAGCACGACCCGGGTGTCGTCTCTCCAACGCTGGCCGATGACCACGGAGTCGACCACTTCGGTCAGGCCTTCGACCACCCGGTAGATCTCGGCGGTTCCGATGCGAATACCGCCAGGGTTTAGGGTGGCGTCGGAACGACCGAAGACCCGCACGCCACCGCGTTCGGTCACCTCGACGAAGTCGCCGTGGCGCCAGACGCCCGGGTAATGGGCGAAATAGGCCTTGTGGTACTTGGCGTCGTTGGCGTCGTTCCAGAACTGGACGGGCATGGAGGGGAACGGAGCTGCGCAGACCAACTCGCCCTTCTCGCCGATGACGGGGTCGTTGGCGTCGCGCCAGGCCTCGACCTTCATGGCCAGGCCGCGTTTCTGGATCTCGCCAGCGTACACGGGGTCGATGCAGGAGCCGCCCATGAAGCAGCTGATAATATCTGTTCCACCGCAGATGCTTGCCAGCTGAACGTCTGTCTTGACGTGGTCGTAGACCCAATGAAACAGGTCGGCTGACAGCGGCGCCCCGGTGCTAAACACGACCCTTAGCGCGGACAACGGGAGGGACGCGTTGGGATGCACGCCGGCCTTGGCGCAGCTGCTGAGGAACTTGGGGCTGGTACCGAAGTGGGTGAGCTGGAGTCGGTCGGCCATCTGCCAGAGCACGTTCAGATCGGGCGCTCCCGGTGAACCGTCGAAGAGCACGAGGGTGCTGCCCGCCATCAGTCCGCTGACCAGCCAGTTCCACATCATCCATCCACAGGTGGTGAAGTAGAACAACCGGTCGTCCGGTCGCAGATCGCCATGAAGGAGATGCTCTTTGGCGTGCTGGAGTAGGGTGCCGCCGTGACCGTGTACGATGCACTTAGGCACGCCCGTGGTGCCGGAGCTGTACATGATGTACAGCGGGTGATCGAAGGCTACAGGGGTGAACGCAACCTCGGTTGCGTCATTGTCGAGCGCCTCCTGCCAGTGAATCACCGACCCCGGTAGGCCGTGGGGCATGTTGAGCACGGGAACCAGCAGCAGGTGTTCGATGCTGCCGATCTTTGCGAGCACGTCGGTCAGGCGATCGAGGGATGAGAACGACTTTCGACCATAGCGATAGCCATCACAGGCGATGAGCACCTTGGGCGCGATCTGGCCGAAGCGGTCTAGCACGCCCTTGGCGCCGAAGTCGGGGCTACACGACGACCAAATGGCCCCGATACTGGTGGCCGCCAACATGCCCACGACGGCCTCAATGCGGTTGGGCATGAACGCCGCGACCCGGTCGCCCTCGACCACGCCTAGCCCGCGCAAGGTGTAGGCGACCTTGGCCACCTGCTGATGCAGCTCGGCGTAAGTGAGCGTGCGCTCGTGATCGGCCTGCTCCACCTCGATCAGTGCCAAATGATCGTCGGAACGACTCATCAGGTTCTCGGCGTAGTTCAGGGTGCTACCGGTGAACCACTGGGTACCCGGCATGGCTTGAGCGCCGATGACCTGTGTGAACGGCTGGTGCCCGCGGATCTTGGCGAAGTCCCACAGGAGCGCCCAGAAGTCGGCGAGCTCGGTCACCGACCACCGCCAGAGGTCGTCGTAGTTCTGGAGCGACAAGCCGAACCGAACGTTCGCCGCCTGGATGAAGCGGGTGAGGTTGGCGGCCTGGATTTGGTCAGCCGATGGCGTCCACAGTGCGACTTCCGTCATGAAAAAACCCCGAAGAGAGGGGTTGGATACCCTCTCGACGGAGTTGTTGCACCCAAGTGGGTGGATTCAGCCCTGTGGGATGAGAACTACTTCTTCACCGCGAGGCGGACGGTAACGATGGAGCCCTTGGCACCCGGCACGCCACCCTTAACGAAGACGAGGTTACGCTCGACGTCGATGCGGGTGAGAACGAGGTTCTGGACGGTGACCTGGGCGTTGCCCATTTGGCCGGGCATCTTCTTGCCCTTCATGACGTGACCCGGCGTAAGACGGGTACCGATGGAACCACCGTGGCGGAAGAACTCGTGCACACCATGGCTGCGCTCGAAGCCAGCGAAGTTGTACTTCTTCATGACGCCAGCGAAACCCTTACCCTTGGAGGTACCGGTGACGTCGACGATGTTGCCGACCGTGAACACGTCGGCGACGGTGAGGACCTGACCGACAGTGTGTGCGGCGGCGTCAGCCTTGGAGAGTCGCATTTCGGCGATGACCCGGGTGGCGTCAACGCCCGCAGCCTTGAACTGACCGGCATCGGCCTTGTTCACGCGGTTGGCCTTCTTGGCGCCGAAGCCAAGCTGAACGGCGTTGTAGCCTTGCTTGGTGCCTTCGGCGAGGACCTTGATGACGGTGTTGGGACCGACCTCGACAACCGTGCACGGCACGACGGAACCGTCGTCGTCGAAGTATTGTGTCATTCCGATCTTACGGCCGATGAGGCCCTTGCTTTCGTTCATATTATCCTCCGCATTGGACGGCGTCTTTGCGTCGTCGTACGGTTAAGTTGCCGGGGCATGTAACCCCTCGGAAGAATCGGCACAAGTGCAGTCTTCGAAACAAAAACAGCGCACCGAAGTGCGCCGTGATGATGAGCCTTGGCGGCCCAATACTGGTAGCTCTAGAACGTGTACTTGAGGTAACCGTTTGGATTGAGCGCCAGGTCTAGGCCGAGCATGTAGAGCACGTCGATGTCTGCGCCCACCGAGAAGTGAGACAGCTTGGTGTAGTACTCGATGGTGGGGCCGCCGCCAAAGGTTGGAAGCGGGCCAGCGTGGACGCCGGAGGCTTGGCCCCAGATGCCCAACTCGACCTCGTCGGCGAAGGCGGTGGCGTCCATAAGAACGGGCACCATTGTGATGCCAGCGCCGCCACGAATGCCCAAGCTGAAGCGACGGGTGAGGTACGAGCTCACTTCGATGAAGGCGATACCCGAGAAGGTGTGGATGTCGCCTTCGACCAGCAGATTACTGGGCAGTCCACCGAGCTCGTCAACCTTGGGGCCGTTGTGCAGGGCTTGTGCGAAGTTGACTTCCCAAGCAACCGAGAGGCGCTCTAGGTCGACGAAATCCTGTCCGGCGGACATGTTCAGTCCGACCACGGGGCGGAGGAGCCCCGACGCGGTGCCGATGAACTGGCTTGAGCCAGCGCCGGCCTTCATGTACATGCCGCGATTAACCTCGCGAACGACCTCATCCTTACCGGTCTTGGCGCCCTTTTTGGAGCTGCCTCGATCGCTATCGAGATCTTGCGCTTGGGCGTGTGTACCGAACAGGGTGAGGGCGATGAGAAGAGCAGTCCGCATGGGAGCCTCTTTGGAGATGACGGCGCTTTCTAGCACACTGGGACTCGAACCGAAAGGAGAAACCCCAGGTCGTGAATGACGTTGGGGCGAACGTTCCTATTCTTCCGCGGATCAGCCGGGGGAGAAGAGGAAGGGGTAGGAGACGATGACGATACCGCCGCCCTTGGGCTCTGGGAATTGCATACGCATGAAGCGGCCAGTGATGCAGCTTTCGACGGCGCTATTGCCCATGGTAGAGTTCTTCACGGAAGCGGAAGACACAGTGCCATCCTTGGCGATGACGAACTTGATGACCACCTTGCCGCCGAGGGCGGGGTTCTTGGTCAGCTCGCGCTGGTAGCAGTACCGAATCTGGTTCATGTGCCGCTTGATGACTTCATCGATGAGGGAGCGGTCAAGCGCACCCAGGATGATTGGATCGCCACCCACCTGACCGATGCCGCCTTCGCCCTTGGCGCCGAAGTTACCACCGCCGGAGCCATAGCCGGACTTGCCGGAGCCGATGCCCTTGGTGCCAAGGCCGCCGAGACCTTCAGCCGAGCCGCCGCCGCCGAGACCCGAGCCACGTGCTCCGAGGCCGCCGGAGCCGATTTGGGTGCCCTTGGCGCCGATGAGACCACCGATGCCGCCCGTGAGGTTGGCGTCGAGGCCGGAGCTTCCGAACATGCCGTCCAGATCGCCGGCGTCGCGGAGGGCGCCGAGGATACCGGCGTTCTCTGCAACTTGACGGTCCATCTCTTGCTTCTTGACTTCGACCTTATTGCCCTTGGCCTTGTCCATCTTGGCGTCTTTCTTGCCGACCTTGCCCTCTTCGCGCTTGGCCTTGGCGCCTTCACCGGCGTCGGGGTTGGCGTTGGGCTTCTTCTTCTCTTTCTTCTCAGGCTCGGGCTTGTCGAGGAGAAGCTCGACGAAGCGGTCTGGAATTTCGACCATCTCGTTCTCTGCCGGTTTGGGTGAGAAGAACATGATGATGCCGAACATCATGCCGATGAAGCCGATGACGCTGCTGATGGCCAGGAATGGGTAGTCCAGGTCTTCGGAGTTCCGGTTCAGGATCCGAGCACCGGGCGGTACCATGTGGCTGTAGAAGATGACGCCGCTGATGTCGACCATCAGACGAAGACCCGGCACCATGGGGACGCTGTACGAACCACCGTTCTTGGTGGCCTTGCCGGCCTCGACGAGCTCTTCGAAGGAGTAGCGTTTGTCTTCGAGGTCGACGAAGCCATCCCAGGTAGCGTCGACGTTAGCGGAGTACGACTCTTCGGCCAAGTTGTGGGTGAACAGCGTGTGTTCGCCCGCGGTGCCGGGAAGGGTGTCGTCGGGCGCGTAGAAGTCGTTGCGCCAATCGGAATTTACTTCGGACCACATCGGCGGCGTGTACGGGAGGACCAGACGCATGACATCGGGAACCCAGCCCATGTCGATTCCGAGGAAGTGCCACTTGTAGCCGAGCGTAGAACCAATGGAGACGTCGTGTCCGAAGTCGCGCTTGGTGAAGTGCTTGGCGTCCATGAGCTGATTGGCCCACATCTGGTTGACTTCAAGTACTGCAGGGCGCTTGGTGTCGTTGCCGATTACGCTTCGGTTTTCGGCCGCGCGCAGAATCGACTCCATGACGTCTTGGATTTCGAGCTCGGGCTCTTCTTCGTCGTCGAAGTCGGTGCTGCCGTGCGCTTCTTCGTGCGCTTCTTCGTGCGCTTCTTCGTGCGCTTCTTCGTGCGCTTCTTCGTGCGCTTCTTCGTGCGCTTCTTCGT
>JAACDH010000170.1 GCA_009936995.1 Rhodobacterales bacterium | reverse complement strand
GTGGCACTCCACGGGGCTGTCTTCGGCCGTGGAGAGGAAGTCCTTGCCGTCGATGTGCAGGGAGAGCAGCGCTGCGCGGTCAGTTCCCAAGGGGAGAATAGCGGTTTGGTAGCCGCAGATCACCGGTTGAGTCCAGGCCAGGGTGTAGCTGGCGTCGAAGGTGGCGGCGCCTACACCGGCGTGTTCGTCGGCCATGGGCAGCACCATCTGATGGTCGGCCAAGGTGACGGCGACCATGTTGAACGAGTGCATGTACAGGCCGCTGTGGGCCAAGTCGTCGAGGAGGGTGCCCTGAACGCCGCTGGGCGCGGTGCGGTTGAGTTCGGCGACAAACTCGGTCCGAATCGCGTCTTCTTCTTCTTCGATGAGGGTGGTGAGCTCGTCGATCTGCCCCTCGGCGGGTTCGATCACAACGCCGACAATGGCGTCGCGAATTTCGTCGATGCGCGGTTGAATCAGCGGTTCAACGATGCCACCAAAATCCACATAGATACCGATGATTTCTAGTGTGTCGCGGAGATCGAGCAGCCAGCCTGGGGATACGGTCTCGACGATGAGATCCCAGTCGAGGTCCGTTAGGTCTTCGCTCCACTCGATGAGGGGAGCAAAGGCCTGAATGGGGTCAATATCGGCGATCTCTGCGCCGGGATTGTCTGGGTCGATACCCTCGTTTAGCAGGGCGGATGTCTCGCTGACGCTCTGGACGTAGGCGGGCAGCAGCTTGTCGAGCTTGAAGTGTAAGTCTGCGGCGATGGTGTCGAGGGCGCTAGGGCCAAGTGCGCCCGAGTCGTCTGGGATTGGAGCCTGGAGGGCGACAAGGGTGAAATAGGTGGTGTAGGGGGTGATGCAGGTGACGATGCAGTTGGTGCTGTCGTCTTCGGTGCCCACGGTGCCGTCCGGACCCGGCCCCACGCCAAGCTCGGCGCCCAGTGCGGAAGTGGGGTCTTGGAAGTCGGTGATTAAAGCGTCGATGTCAGACATCGCCCAGTCCAGATCGATGTGGACGCGGTCGACGTACAGCGGAATGAGGGCGAGGTGTTCGGCGGGGGCCACGTCTAAGGCCGCCGCTGGTTCGACCATGAGCGCGTCGGGCATACCGGCTTGAATGGCCTCCCACTTGGGAACGGCGTGGGTGGTCATCTGCTTCCAGACAGGACTATCTGGATGGGTCACCGCTCGGAGGATGAAGTCCTTGGGGATGGCGTGCAGCATGGCCTCGTCGGTGAAGGCCTCGGGCCAGGCGGTCTGCCAGGCCTCTTGAATCATGACCTCGGCCACGATGTGTCGCACCACGTTGCTGAAGTCTTCTTCGCGGTTGTTGGAGATGGGGTTGACGGTGAAGGTCTCTCCGGTGAGGGCGTTGACGTAGTGATGGGCGACCGCGTCGGAGGAGCCGTGGAGGAAGCAGCCCATGGCATAGGCGCGTTCTTGGTCGGTCTCGGCAAGTTGGTAGAGATCTTCGCATTGGTCATAGGGGCGCAGGCCAACAGCGTGGGTGAGGTCGGTCATGGCCGGGAAGACGAAGTTATCTGGACCGATGGCTCCGGCGCGAAAAGCGAGGGGCCATTCGCGAACGGCGCGGGCGTCGTCCTCGGGGAGACGGACGATGTAGTCGCCGCCCTCTAGGCGAAGGGTGCGTCCATCGGGGGAGGCCAGCAGCTCGGTGCGGATGTCGTTGGCCAGCGCGATGTGTACCCGGGTTGGGTAGGCGTGGGCCGGCTGGCTGAAACAGAGGAAGGCGAGAAGGGCAGATAATCTAGTCATGCCCCATTTTACTGTTCGTGGACCGCCAATGAGAATTGCCTCTCGGCTAGAACCGCGCCGTTCACCAAGATCTCGACGCCGTGCACGCCAGAATCGTAGCGACGTGTAGGGATTGGGCGAATGGGGTGGCGCTTGGTTGGTGGGAGATTTCCACCGGATATCAGGTAGACGTTTCAAAGCTTGAACACCTTGAGTGTGGGGCGAACATTGCCTTGTTGATCATGAATGACGAAATCGACCACCACTTTCTGCGGCTGTGAACCCGTGCTGTACAGCCGACCCGATGTAGGGGCTGCGATCTACGTTTCACAGAGGTCGATGACGCGGTCGGGGTGGATCTTGCAGAGTTCGGACAGATTGTTGGGGTCGGTGGCCCAAATGTTTAAGACCTTGAACACGCCGGCCGGATCTTGATGGATTTACGGTCGAACGGCAAACTTGGCCGATAAGAGCGATGTGAGGCGGCGGATTACCTCTAGTAAAGCCGTGGCGTAATGTAGGCCGTGGTCCTCAATAAAGCGAAACAACGGCCAGCGGGCGAAGCCCCGGAGGGCGTTGCTGGGGTCGCCGCGGTCCCACGGATCGCGCGCGTCAACTAGGATGGGTAGCGCGACTGTGTAGTCTTGAGGCAGGTGGGTGCGGAGAGGGTCCGACTCGTGGCCGATCATCCAATTCGACCTTCATCAATCGTCGCTCGCTCATGCGCCTCCCAGTTGTCGAAGGCGCTTATCCAGGTCTTGGCGGTGGACCAGATCGAGCACGTCTACCGTGTTGTCCGTAAGGCGGAACAACATGCGGTAGCTGCGTCCGACCTTGGCGCGCCAGAGGCCATGTTGTCCACGAAGACGGCGGGTTTCGATGAACGCTCCAGCGCGGCCAGCGGCGATCTGGGCGGCCTTCTCGACGGCGGATCGCGCCACCGCTTGGGGCACTTGAACCATCGCGTCTCGGAACAGGTCGCCGAACACGGGAATACGCAGACGGCCGTCGCTGACTGGGGACTCTGTGTCGGGGGTGGATGGCTGAGTTTCGGAGACTCCCGGCGTCTCGCGAGCTTGGCTGCGTTCGGTGGCCAGGGCCCTTCGAAGTGCGTTTCGCTCGGCGTGCCGTTCTTTGAGCTCGCTCTTCAAGGTGCGAATTCGGTCGAGGAGGATGGGGTCGGCCGCTGGCGGTGCGGTCGGCGAATGGGTCTGGGGTATGTGCTCAGCGGTGGATGCGGCCTCGGACTGCAGCTGTTGGAGTTGCCAGTGCGCGGCGCGCAGGGCGGACTGTTCCTGGGCCAGGGCGGTAGACAGTTCCTCGAGGTCTTGGTCGGTCTCGACGCTGTGTCCATGGCGTAGGTGGTACAGCACATCGTCTACGGGGTCCCACGGCGAGAGGCCCAGGTGGTCGCGGGCTTCGAGTAGCTCGGTGAGCAGCGGCTCGGCCTGTTCGTTGTCGACGAAGGGAAGTATGGCGCGGGCGACCAGGACACCCAACGCGGGCCAGGGGCTGTGCAGCAATGTGTAGGCAGCGGCGATGGGCAGGCCATCGAGGTCTTCGCGGGCGAGCTCCTCGGCGAGGTCGATGTGTTCGAGCGGCGTGCTGACCAACACGCCGAGTACCCACGGCGGCAGGTTAGGCGTGCCGTGGTGGTGGCGGACCAGCTGGTGGGCAAGGGCCAGATCACCGTCCCAGGTGGCGGCGGCGATGTGTTCGTCGAGGACCTCGTCGAGGGCGGGGTCGTCTAGCGTTGCGTAGGCCCGGTGGAGAGCGTCGACTTCGCGAAAGAATAGCAACCGGTCGAGAAAGAGCGGAACCCAACTGGCGGTGAGGCGCGTCGCTTGCAAGCGAGCCAACGTGTGGGGGCGGAGGACGAGCAGACGGTCGATGGTTAGGCCGAGGTGCGGGTTGTCTTCGAGCTCGGCGCCCGTGACGCCCGCCACCGGTGAGGGGTCGGAGCGTCGGGCCAGGTCGGTGGCCTCGTGGCAGTTTTTGTACTTCTGTTCGCTGCCGCAGGGGCACAGATCATTGCGTCCAACCTTGTGGGCGGCCCGGGCTACAGGGCCGTCGACATCGGCGGACGGAAGGGCGGGAACGGAGGAAAGCACCGGCCGCTCAAGGAGGGTCTCTAAGTCTGCGCGCAGGGCGTTGGGTGCGTCGATGTCGCCGAGGGCGTCCTCGAGGCCCGGGTCGTCTGTCAGCGTGGTGAGGGCGTGGAGCGCGCGCTGTGCGAGACCGCCGGGCTGCTTTCGGGCGAGTTTTCGAGCTTGGCGCCACAGCCCATCAGGGTCGGGTTGGTGGGTCTTGCGGGCGATGACGGCGGCCAGCAGCAGCGCGACGCCGCCCAGGTCCCAGCCGAGCTTTCGGGTGTGGACCGCGGCGAGCAGCGCACCGGGCACGTCGCCCTCTAGCGCACCGCAGACTGTGGTTAGGACCGCAGCGTTGGGAAGAAGAGCGGCGCCGACGGATAGCCATGTGGAGGCGTCCCAAAGGTCTCCCCGGCTGAGAGAAGCCAACCAGATGTTGGTGAATACGCGCCCATTTCGCGCCTCGAGTGCCGCGCGAAGGGCCGGCTCGGCGTTGGCCGGCAGGACGTCGGCGAGGGCTCTGAGTCCACGTTGATGAGGAGCGTATGAGTGCGCGAGGGTTTCCCAAGACATCAGAATCGAATCTCCCAGAAGAGGTCGAGCCAGCTGTACGCATCGCCCACGCCCACGTCCATGACCAGTCGAGGTGCGATGCCCCACTCTGCGCCCACGGACCAGGCGTTGTCGTCGTCTTCGGCGAACGGATTGAGGAGTGTGGTGGCGTACACGCTGCTGGTGATGGGCGCGCTGGCCTTTACGGTTCCGTCGAGCTCGACGCTCACATTTCCCAGGCTTTGGCCGGCCAGGAGGCTGTTGAGCGCGAGCCCCGCGAGCGCCTCGGCCGTGGCCCCAGTGTTACCGCCGCCGTCGTCCGAGGTGTTGTCGCCGATTCGCTGACCGGTAATTAGAACCATCAAAATCTCGTTTTGGTCCGGGATCTCCTCGCTGCTGAGCTCGATGATGGGGCTGGCTGGGGTGCCGGCGATGTGCAGCTGAATCGAGGCGTCGCTGACCTTCATCTCTCCCGAGACGTCGAGCAACGGATTGTACGGGTCATCACCGGAAAAGGTGAACCGCCCTTCGTTCAAATTGAAGCGGCTCCGCAAAATGCGGACCTTGCCCTCGAGCAGCTCGACCTCGCCCGTTAGGGTGGGTTCGCCACCCTGAAGGCGTATTTCTGTCGTTCCGCCCAGCCTGCTGGTGAGGTCGGCCTGGGTGATGGCGGCGCCCAGGGAGCCCAGCTGGTCGACGAAGGGCATGGCCACGTCTAG
>JAACDH010000015.1 GCA_009936995.1 Rhodobacterales bacterium | reverse complement strand
AGAGGCCGGCGCCGCCCAAGTCTGTGGATCCGATGTCCCTGCCGATGTCGCGGTCGAGGTTGAACGCTTTGTTCACCGCGCTGCGGTCCACCGCCACCAGCTCGCCGGACGATTGTACGTGTTCTTCGGGTGCCACATGTGGCCCACCATGGTGACACGCGCGCGGCGAATCATAATCGCCTGGGTGGCAGAGGGGTCGGGGGCTTGGGCGTTCGGATCGCGGTTCAGCGGGTAGAGGAACATGCCGCGAAGACCTAGCGCCAGCGAAAACAGATCGTCTTCGGAGGCCATCACCACGCCCTTGCCAGGCTCGTAATAAACCCCCGCTTCGTCGACGCTGGGCTTGGTGTCGTTCTCCTGCTCGAGCTAGGGCACCAGGGGGTTGGTGTCTTCTGCGAGCGCAGATGTGGCGAAGAAGCTGGCGAGAAGACAGAGGTTCAGCATCTTAGGTCTCCGAGAACCGTAGATTGGAAACCCCTTCTATCCAGGTGGCGCAGCTGAAATATGGCGTTTATATGGTAAGTTTGCGTCGTTCTGCGGTCGGGGGCAGACGCGAGGCGGTGTTAGACCGGCTCGGTGACGGACCAGTTGTGCTGATGTTCACAGGTCCAGCGGGTGATTTTGACCCGAACGCCATCTTCGCCTGTGGCGGTCTTACTACCGATGTAGTGGGTCTTTGAGGGGACCTCGCACTCCGGACAGGCGTCGGTGGCCTTGTTGTATCGGGGGTCTGCGAGGTAGTCGTATCGATTAGATCTGGCCATGGGGAGAGTGTATCTCATCCCCCTGAGAAACATCGATACCACCTGGAACGAACGGGGTCGGTGTCTCGACGCCGAGGACGACCGACACAGAAACCGACGTTACGTTTGCGCCGTCAAACCCCCCCCGAAGATCCGGGCTGTGTCGGCGCTAGCGACTCTTCCAGGCGTTAAACTCGGCGTCGATTTCTTGCATCAGGGCGCGTCGTCGCCCGTCGGTCATCCACGAGGCCTCGATGCTGTTTTTGCATAGTGCGACGATGTGTTCGGGCGGGAGCTGCAGCGCGGTGGCGCACTGCCGGAAGTTTTCGCCCAGGTAGCCGCCGAAGTACGCCGGGTCGTCCGAGTTGACCGTGACCAGCAAGCCGGCGTCCATCATCTGCACCAGGTTGTGGTCGGCCAACGTGTTGACCACGCACAGCTTGACGTTGGACAGCGGGCAGACCGTGAGCGGGACGCGCTCGGCCACCAGACGGGCCACGAGCTTGGGGTCTTCGGTGCAGCGGACGCCGTGGTCGATTCGAGTGACGTGCAGGAGATCGAGGGCCTCCCAGATGTAGGCGGGCGGACCCTCTTCGCCGGCGTGCGCCACCGTCTTGAAACCCTCGGCGCGGGCGCGGTCGAATACCGCTTGGAACTTGGCCGGCGGGTGGCCGACCTCGCTGGAGTCGAGCCCAACACCGGCGATCCAATCTCGGTAGGGGAGAGCCGCTTCGAGGGTAGACATCGCGGCGGCGGCGCTGAGGTGTCGCAGGAAGCAGAGGATGAGCTGGGCGCTGATTCCGTGCGCCTCTTGTGCATCCGTGAGCGCCCTGTGGATGCCGGTGATGGCGACCTGGAAGGGGATGTTGCGGTCGGTGTGGGTCTGTGGGTCGTAGAAAATCTCCACATGACGCACGCCGTCGTCGGCGGCCCGCTGCAGGTAGGCTGCGGTCATGTCGTAGAAGTCACGCTCGGTGATCAGCACGCCAGCGCCCTCGTAGTAGATGTCGAGAAAGGACTGTAGGTCGCTGAACGCATAGGCGGCGCGGACGTCCTCGACCGACTTGAAGCGCAGATCGATGTGATTTCGCTGGGCGAGTTCGAACATCAGCTCGGGTTCGAGAGAGCCCTCGATGTGGAGGTGGAGTTCGGCCTTTGGGAGGCGCTGAATCAAGTCGTTGAGGTTCTTCATGTACAGGTTGTAACGCTAAACGAATCTGGCTACCCGATGGCGTCTAATTCACGGCGCAGACCCGCGGACCCATCCGACGATGACCGGCCACTGGGCTGCGACAAGACGTGACTTGCCGATCGTGCGTGGCGTGGTCAGTGTATGAACGTCACGAGGCGATTCTGCCCGCGACCCGGCGCTTCGTGCCGGACATCAGCGGTTGGGAGCGAACAGCCCCGACTGAAACCCCCGCGCCAGAGATCCTGGCAGGAGGAAGTCATGCGAAAATTGCATGCACACCACCACGCTCATGAAGAGCATGGTCACTGGAAGTTTCACCGTTTTGCGCGAGGTCGTGGCCATCGCCGCGGCGGCCCCATGGGCGTGCGCAGACCTTTGCGATTCTTCGCCCACAAGCTCGGCCTCGAAGAGGGTCAAGTCGCCAAATTTGCGGCGATACTCGACAATCTGAAGATCGAGCGCGCCCAAGCGGACGTCGACGCTCAACGGGCCAAGCAGCAGTACGCGAAAGCGGTCGAGGGCGAGGTCTTCGACGCCGAGTTGGCCCAAAAAGCGTCGGAGCGACGGGTGGCTTCGGCCGCCCAGGTTCAGCAAGCGGTCACCGACACCCTGCGCGAGCTGCACGCCATGCTGGACGCCGCTCAGCGTGAAAAACTGGGTGTGCTGATTCGACTGGGACCGCTGACGCTCTAGTGGCGGGCGGGATGTGCTGGCTCACTGCGGTGAGCAGCGCATCTCGTCAAGCGTTTAGGGTCCCAACAACTCGGGCTTTAGCGCTCTGTCGTTGCGGGTCTGAGGTGCCCTGCGCGGTGCATGTGCAAATGCTTTTGCTCCGGGGCAGGCCTTTATGTCGTCCAGACATATTCTTGGCGTGGCGACGCTCCCATCGAAAGCCGGATTCCCCGAGGGGCGTGTTGTGTCGGCCATTCTTGGAAGCACGGCCGTGGTCGCTCAGATAGAATAGGCGCGGGAGGTACGCGAATGATTCGGGTCCGCAATTCGAAGAGTCCTCTGGCCGGTGCCTCCAACACTGTTGTCGCTGGAGGCCGTGTGCGTCAGATAGTCGTGCTAGCGCTATCCCTGATGTGTGCGCCGGCGTTCGCGGGCAGTGGTCCGTGGGTTGTTGGGAATGGCCAGGCGAGTCTTTACGTCGGCTCAGAGTCCCAGCGGATCACCCGGTTGGCGATCACGGTGGACGGTGAGCGCGACGTGGTCGACGTGGACCAGGGGCTGACGGCCTTTGGGCTCAAGGGGATCGCCAGTCTGGGGGTCACCAATCGGGCCGAACTAGAGGTCCAATTGCCGTGGTGGACCACGCGTGCCAACCGCACCGACGAGCCGTTGTGTGACGCGCTTGGCCAGCAGGCGTGCGACACCACTTCCACGGTCGGTGTTCTTGCGGCCAAGACCAAGGTGCTGCTGCTAGACGAGTATTTCGGTAGCCCGCTGTCGCTCAGCGTAGGCGCGGAGTTCCGCTACGGCGACTTCACCGCCCCGACTCGCGCCCGGCTCACAAACGCCGGGGAGGGGACGACAGATCTCGGCCCGACGGTCTCCATTGGCCGGGTGGGCTCCTTCATGGGCAAGGCCTACTTCCTGGGCCAGGCCGAGCTGGGCTGGCGGTATCGCTTTCCCACCACCCGCAACTACCCTGATTTTCCCAATGGCAAGCGTGCAGCTCCACTGCCAGAGACTTGGGCCAACGCCGAGTTCCTGGTGGGGTCGTCCAGCCGATTTGTGGTTGGGCCCAGCTTTGGCTTCCTGTATCGGGACGGCCTGGATTGGGGCGAGCTAGACCTCGCTGACCCAGACCGATTTGCGGCGCTGAACGTGGTCACGGCGCGGCTGGGGGCCACCGCGATTCTTCACAATGACGGGAACCTCGCGTTGGTGGGCTCGGTGCTCCAGGCGGTGGCCACGAAGAACAACCCCAACACGTTATCGGTCGGCATCGGGGTCGGCTTCTCGGGCTTGGCGCGGAAGTCCGAATGATGGAGATCGGCGCCGTCATCGATGGTCGGTACGAGGTCATGGCGCTGCTGGGGCAGGGCGGGCTCGCCGAGGTGTATCAGGTGCGTCACACCGCTCTGGGCTCGCTACATGCGCTGAAGGTGCTCACGTGGGACCGCAAGGATCTGGATCGTCGGCTGCTGCTTGAGGGTCGAATCCAGGCTCAGCTGCGCCATCCCAACATCGTCGCGGTCACTGACGTCCTGCGCGTGGACGGCCGGGCGTCGCTGTTGATGACGTTTGTCGATGGCCCAGCCCTCGATACGTGGCTCGAGAAGGAGGGGCCTTTGGGATTGGAGCGCGCGCTGGACGTGTTCGCGCCAATACTCGCCGGGGTTGTGTGCGCGCACGATGCGGGTGTGCTGCATCGCGACCTCAAGCCGCAGAACGTTCTGCTGGATCTACAGGGCCATGATCTGGTGCCCAAGGTCGCAGACTTCGGACTCGCCAAGGTGATGGAGGAGGAGTTGGCCTCGGGTTCCACCCGGGCCGGAGCCACCATGGGGACGCCTGGGTATATGGCGCCCGAGCAGCTTCGAGACGCCGCGTCGGCAGATGCGCGCTCGGACGTGTTCGCTCTGGGAGCGATTCTTCACGAGATGATCACGGGCAAGCCAGCCTTTGCAGACGAAGAGGGCTTCATCGCGGTGACGGCTACCCTGGAAGAGACGGCAGCGCCGTTGGAGGGCGTACCAGAGCACGTGCGGGCTGCGGTCGCGTCCGCGGTGGCGGGCCACCCCGAAGAGCGGTACGCCGATGCTCGCGCCTTAGCCGAGGCGCTGCTCCCGGATGGCGACCCCAGACGCTCGCGCACGCTCGCGGTGGCGACCCAGCCGCTGAGGTTGAGCGATTCGGGTGAGCACGGCGGCGACGAGGCCTGGCGTGTCAGCGTGTCGGTCGGGGCGTCCGGGCAGACCTTTGCCGACAACGAGTCCTCCGAAGACGCGCTGCCACCCGTTGGCGTCACCTTGGCGGTTGCGCCCCCTCCCGCACCCGCCAGCTCAACAAAGCCGCTCTTGGTCGGCGGGGTGGCGCTGGGCGGCGTCTTGGCCTTGTTGCTGCTGTCGGCTGTGGGCGGGTGGCTGGGTCTGCGGACCTACGCTCCTGCTGAAGAGACTCCGCCGGTGTCCGTGGTCGCGGTCGTCCCCAAGCCAGGGCCAATGCCCGAAGTCGTGGCCGACATACCGTCCGCGGCCGACGCACCGTCCGCGGCCGACGCACCGTCCACAGCCGACGCACCGGCCACGGCTGACGCACCGTCTGCGGCTGACGCTCAGCCCAGTGCCACACCCCGACCCATCCTGCCCGTTCCGGACGCAGCGCCATCGCCCACTGTTGCCCCGGAGCCCTCGACGGCGCCTCCACAGGCTGCGGAGTCTCAGGAGCAATCGTCCGAGGGGACCGAGGCGGAAGACAACGAGGCCGAGCGCGAGGTGGCGGCTGCAGCCCTGGAGGCACAGCGCATCGAAATGACAGAGCAGATGACGCGCGAGCTCGTCGGGACCTGGAAGGGAACGGCCCAGGGGCGACCGCTTCAGGTGCGGATCTTGTCGGCGTCGCTAGAGGTGGTTCGGGCCGAGGTGGTGTTCAACCCAGGCCCGGCGCAGCAAATCGTGCCGGTGAGTGGTCGCTATTTGGAAGGGACGTTGAACATGAGCGACGGGAGCCTGGTCGTCGTGGCTACCTGCGACGGCACCAAGCTGACGGGGACCTACGCACGTGGCAGGCGACCGGTGAGCTTCGAAACCTCCAGGTAGCCCGCTCATCATCGACGAGAGCTATGCAGGGTTCATCGTGGGTGAAACATTGGGACTGGAGCACCGGTCAGGCCGAGGAAGCAGCGCTACGAACATCAAAGGAGCTGCACCCGATCGAGTTCAAGGGCCATCTGTTTCCATTCTTCGATGAGGTCACTGGCACCGAGCGTTTCTAAGTGAGCTTCGTCTAGTTCTAGGACCTCTTCGCCGTGGTGT
>JAACDH010000169.1 GCA_009936995.1 Rhodobacterales bacterium | reverse complement strand
CTGATCAACGCTGGAAAGATCTACGGGACAAGGTGGCCAAAGACGCCGCCCGTCGCGCAGCGCAGACCACGGCTCGAACCGGAATGGCAGCCATCAAGAGCGCCTTCAACAAAATCGGCGAAGACTTTCTCGACTTCGCGGAGAAAGAGCTCGACGAAGCCGAGACCGTTCGAGGCAAGCAAGAAGGCGTACGCGAGAAGGTCATCCGCGAGCTGACCGAAGATAAGCAGTCGGCGAAAGAGATTCGTCTAGCTCGCGAGCAGAGCGCCCGCGACGAGTTGGCCCGTCTAAAGGCCGAGTTGGCGAAGAAGTAGTCCCAGCGGCTAGGAGCTATCGACTTTTGAATGCCGACAGTTCCTAGACCTTCGACTTCTTGGTGGCGATCTTCGCGATCTGTCCAGAGTCTGCGTAGCCCCGAAGGACCTTCTCCATCTCTTGGCCAAATACCGTATGCACCACCAGCTGTCCCAGCGGCCGGGCGGCGCCGAAGGCCTCTCCTAAGTCGCTGGCCGAGGTGGTACGTCCAAAGCCGGCGCCCGCGTGCTTGATGTAGTGTTTGCCCAGCGCAGCACCAAGTTTCCCGAGGTGTTTCCGGGTGATCTCGGCGGCTTGTTGGGCGATGTCTAGGTCGATTCCGGCGGCCTCCATCTGCAACATCGACTGAACCAGCGTGGGGCTGGCTGCCAGATAGGCGTCGCCTTGGCGTTCGAGCAGGCCAAGTCGAATCAGGTCGTGCACGACGCCGGGCCGTTGACCGTCCAGCAGCTGATCGAGCTCGAGCTGGGTGTACAGCCTTGGCGCGTCGTCGCTGAAGCGAGAGTGCAGCTGGTCCTCCAGGCCCAACCACTCATCTAAAGCGAGGTCGCCGCTGTCGATACGTTGGACCAGGTCCCGAATGGCGCGAATACTGAGCCCGCGATCTTGAAGGGTTCCGATGAGCTGCAGCCGCTCTACGTGGGTGGTGTTGTAGAACGCCTTTCGCCCACGGATTTCCGGCTTCGCAAGTGCGCCTTTGGACTGGTAGAACCGGATGGTTCGACTGGGCACTCGCGTGTGGGTTGCAAGTTCGTCCACGGTGTACTCGGCGGGTTCTTCAGACATGAAAGGGACTGTATCGCGTTGGAGAGCGGCCAATGGGCCGGACCTGCGACATATAGGTTGTGATATTGGCCCGTATTGTTGAACACGTCGAGCCATTGAATAAGGAAATTACTGGGTTTTCGTGGAATGTTGGAACTTGCACAGGACGTGCTTCTGTTCTGAGACGATACGTCCTATCGGAGTTCATGTTGCTCATCGACACCCAGACTCTGCTTCGCCGCCACCTCTCTCAAGTCCTTGGGCTGTCGGCGTTGGTGCTCACCATGGGAGCTTACTCGGACGAGTCAAAAGGATTCGACGATCAGGCTTGTTTCGTCGTAGACCGCGCGGCCGAATACCTCACCGCAGAAGATGCTTCGGTGCGATGGGCCAGCGAAGAGGTGTTTACAACTCCCTTCGAGTACTGCGCTTTCGATGTCGTCGAACCCGCAAAGAGCATCGCCGTGCCCAGCCAGGGTCTGCCATGGTCCAAAGCGATGACGCAGGCTGGACGAATGGCCCTCGAGCGCGTGGTCTTGCCCTCGGCGAAGCTGCGTTTTAGCGCCGCTGGAGCTTCATCAGCAGGGTGAGCAGGTTCCAGAACAGAACCAACAAGCCCATGGTGACCGTGTAGGCGCCTTCGACGTGCATCTCGGAGGACATCTCGTGGATGACGGTGTTGAGCTGGTACATCACCGCGCCAGCCGAGAAGGCGACAAACGCCATCGAGATGAGGATGCCGAATGTCCCACCAATGGGGAAGATGAAGGACAGGGCCATCAGCCCGAGCATCGGAAGCGACATTGCCGAGAGTGCACCCTTGACCATAGAAAATTCGCGGGGGCCGGTCATGATGTACATCAGCATACCCATGGCGGTCAGCGAGACCATACCCATGGCTTGGAACAGCAACATGAATGGACTTCCGAACAGTTCGGCGCCCATAAGCAATGCGGTGAGCACCAGGTAGCCCATGGCGATGCCCTGAAAGACGGAGCCGACGGCAAATCCGAGATAACGGCTGGGCGCGCTGTTGCTGAAGACCAAGCTTCGCGCGCCGTACTGGGCGATGCCGAACGAGCCGAGGATGATGACGAGTTGGGCCATCTGGGACTGCAGCGCGGGCACGAGGGAGATGACAAAAGCGGCGAGCGCCGCGACAAGTCCGGAGGTGCTGACACCCAAGAACGTGAGTCCCGCGACTTTGCGTAGGTAGCTGACCCGGACATCGACAGGGGACTGGGCAACGGGAGCGGCGAACGCTTGGTAAGTCATGGAGACGTTCCTTCGAAATCTAAGTAGGACGCCTAGCGTAACGCGACGGGGGGAAAATAGCCTCGAATCGGATGCTTGGAGCGACCAAACCCAGGGGCGGCGTTACAGCTCCGAAGAGCGCACCGCTCCTAAGATGATTCGGAAGGTCTGACACCATGAATGTTCTTGTTCTAAATTGCGGAAGCACATCCTTAAAGGCCGAAATTCGCGACACCAAGTTAAACACGAGTCTCGGCAAGTGGCACGTCGAACGCATCGGCAATGTGGTCAAGAACCATGGCGTGGCCGTCGCCCAGGTGTTGGCGCAGACCGAGGGCGCGCTGATTCACGCGGTGGGCCACCGGGTGGTGCACGGCGGCGAGGCCTTCACCGAGCCGACCCAGATCGACGACGAGGTGGTCCAGACGCTCGAGTTGTTGGTTCCGTTGGCGCCGCTTCACGTGCCCGCTAACCTTCAAGGCATCCGGGCAGCCCGCGCGGCCCTGCCCGACCTGCCGCACGTGGCTGTGTTCGACACCGCCTTTCACGCCACCCTGCCCAACCGGGCCAAGCACTACGCCATCCCCGAAGACATCGCGACCCGTCATGGTATCCGCAGATACGGTTTCCACGGCCCGTCCCATGCCTACGTGGCGCGTCAGGCCGCGCTACACATGGACGAAGACCTCCGTGATCTACGGGTCATCACGTTGCACTTGGGCGGCGGATGCAGCGCGACCGCGGTGGAATACGGTCGTTCTGTCGAGACCAGCATGGGCATGACGCCGCTCGAAGGTCTAGTCATGGGTACGCGATCCGGCGATGTGGATGCCGGCGCGTTGATTGCTATCGCCCGCGCCGAGGGCCTCACCATCGACGAGCTCGACTCCATGCTGAATCGCGAGTGCGGTCTGGCTGGACTCAGCGATACCAGTGGTGATTTGCGCGATATCGAGGCCAGGGCCGCCGAGGGTGACCCGCTCTGTCGGAACGCCATCAACGTGTTCGCCCATCGAATTCGCAAGTATATTGGTGCTTATGCGGCGGTCATGGGTGGTGTAGATGCCATTGTGTTCACCGCGGGCATCGGCGAGAACAGTGCGCTGATTCGTCACCGAGTTGCCCAGCGCTTAGACTTCCTCGGCGCCCGAATAGATGAGGACTTAAATCGCGACGCCAACGTTCGCGAGCATGGCGTGGTCGACATCGGCGCTCCAGGATGCCGCTGTCGTTTGCTGGTGGTGGCGACCGACGAGGCGTCGGAGATCGCGTCCCAGGCTGCGCGTGTGGCCAGTCATGTGGACGAGATCAACGCCGAGCTACGCATTCCCATCGCCATCTCTGCGCGCCATGTGCACCTCGACCGCGCCACCTGCGACCTGCTGTTTGGAGAGGGTTATCAGCTCACCAAGTACAAAGACATCTCGCAGCCGGGGCAGTTCGCCTGTAACGAGCGCGTGGATTTAGTCGGGCCGCGAAAGACCATCGAGCGGGTGCGCATTCTCGGGCCGCTTCGCCGCGCCAATCAGGTCGAGGTGTCGCGGACGGATGAGTTCACCCTCGGTATTGACGCCCCGATTCGGAATTCTGGCGATGTGGCAAATTCGCCTGGGATTACCCTGCGTGGACCCAATGGAACCGTCACGCTGACTCAGGGCGTGATTCAGGCCCGTCGACACATCCATATGCAGCCAGCGGACGCCGAGCGGATGGGCGTAAATGACCGGGATGTCGTCGAGGTCGCCATCGACAGCAATGGGCGCGATCTGGTGTTCGGCGACGTTTTGGTGCGGGTGTCCGAGAAGTACGCCCTCGAGATGCACGTCGACACCGATGAGGCCAACGCGGCCGAACTGACTTCCGACGTATCGGGTGCCTTGGTGAGCTCGACCGCCCAGGTCCGCATTACTCGGCGTCGTTGAGCCAGTCGATCAGGGGTTGAATGAGGGGCACGTCTGCGGGGGCCCAGCCCATAGCGGGTAGGTCGCGGACCTCGATCCAGGCGATGGCGTCGTGTTCGGTGGTCTTGGGTTCGCCCTCGACCAGCTCGGCGACGTAGGCGATGAGGTGCACCCGAGCGGTGGGGTAGGGGTGCTCCCAGTCTCCGATGGCGTCGGTGACCTTGACCCGGATGCCCAGCTCTTCAAACAGCTCTCGGGCGAGGGCGTCACGGTCGTCTTCGCCGGGCTCTACCTTGCCGCCGGGCAGCTCCCAACAGCCCGCCAATAGCATTCCTGGACCCCGACGAGCGGTGAGGACGCGGCCATTGCGGACCACGGCGCCGGCCACCACCCGCAGCGTCTTCAGCACCTTGGTGGGATCGTGTACGCCGCAGTCGGTGATCACAGCGGTCATGGCCACGTCGTGATTTTGGACGGGGACCTTCGGCACCATTTGCCGCTCGAAACAGAGCCCGATGGGTCGGGCCAACGGATGTTCGGTGAGGAAGCGATCGTAGAATCCGCCGCCATAGCCCAGCCGATGCCCCTCGTGGGTGAAGGCCAGGCCAGGAACCAGACAAATTCGGACATCGCGGGAGACGTCGGGGCCGTGGCTGGTAAGGATGCCCATTTCGCCCGGTACCAGATCGCCAAAAGCGG
>JAACDH010000168.1 GCA_009936995.1 Rhodobacterales bacterium | reverse complement strand
TCATGAGCGAAACAACAAACATCACAGCAGCCGACATCGACATGAGCAACATCAAGCTCAAGCGTCACTGCCGAGGCTGCTACACAACAGTCGGTCACTTTGACGACTACTACACCCGCACCATTGAGGAGATCTACCCAGGGCACGAATGCCATGAAGACTGGGGCACAGGCTGGGCACTCACCGACAACTTCGGCAACGTGTCCATGTACAACCTCAAGCGTGAGGCAGTTCATTGGATGTGGGAAGGCATGGGCACGCTGCCTGGTGAGGCCCGCTCCGAAGTAACAAAGACAATGAAGTGACAATGACCACCACCAAGATCACCAAGAACGGTGTCACTCGCTGCGAGTGCGGCTGCAAATACTGGGAAGCGAACCGCTGTATCGACTGCGGTGACCGTCCGCAAATATAAATATAAAGAATCTTTCGACTGAGGTTGTCATTCTCGACGAGAGTCGGTATCTTCTTTTTTATGAGTGAAACAGCAACCACCACAGCAACCTGCACAATCGTCGTCGGCACTGGCGGCGAGCGCTGCTCCAAGACTTCGGTCGTCACGTTCACGTCGTCAAGCGGTAGCACGTTTGCCGAATGCGCCGAGCACGCATCAACCCGGGTCGAGGCAAAGGTCGAGGCGGTCGAGGTCACGGCCAAGTCTCTCGGAATCAAGACCCGCACGACCCGCGCCTTTGTTCTCGTCAAGGAAGGCAAGGTCGTCGGGTACGCAGAGACGAAGTCGGCGGCGGTCCTCAAGCGGGCGGCGAAGGCCGGTGCTGAAGTCATAGCGACTGGCCTCTGACCGCCCGCCAAACCACCAACCAACCAACCAACCAAAGAAACGAGAAACCAATGAGCAACGCATCTACCCTCCGAGCCGAAGCCGCCCAGCATGAGCAGGACAAGGCCGACAGCTTTGAACGCTGCGACACCGATGGCTTCCTCAGCCAGTGGGCCTCGGGCTGCACCGCCGCTCTGAAGCGTGTCCAGGCCGGAATCCTTGAGCGTGACGGCTTCTGCGAGTTCCCGGCCCTGTTCGACCTCGAGGGCAACCCGGTCCCGGCCAAGCTGATCGACACGAAGTTCGGCACAAGCTGGGGCGTGTTCGAGAGCTGGGATGCTCTGAACGACAAGGGCGACATCGTTCGCTGGGTCAACGCCTTCCCGAAGCGTGAGTCCACGATGCGGAACAAGGGCTTTACCGAGGGTCGTGTCATGGCTCAGGGCTGGGCTGCTCTGTCGGGCAACAACGCCTGCAATGTTTACCCTCGGATCTTCCGCAAGCAGTTTGACGGCACCGAGGAGGTCGTGTTCGCCGATCGGTTTGCCGACTGAGTCCCTAGCACGCAAAGAATCTCAGGAATCTTTGCGTGCTAGGTTGTCGTTCCGACTGGGATCGTGTAAGTTCTCTTCCCCAACCCCAACCAAGAAAGAGCATCACCATGAACATTCAACACACCATCGAAACCGAGCCGTACATCAGCAAAGATGGACGGTGCCGAACCACCGCCGAGCAACGCCTCGACGGCAGCACCCTGAGAGCCGAAATAACCCAATGGGAGAACGACAACGGCCCATACGAGTCCGCTTCGCTTGACGCACCTCACGTTCACTGCTCGTCATACGCACACAAGAACGGCATCGCCCACAACCACTCAATCTCGCTTCATCAAGTGAACGAAGTGAAAGTCACCGACGACCGCATCACGGTTCAGCTTCGCGACGGCTCGACCGTTTATATTTCACTGTTCCACGCAGCCGAATGACCGACGCAGAGGTGCTCTCGACCTACCGTCAGGTCGGGAGCTGGACCAAGACCGGCAAGATCCACTACCTGTCCCGGTGGCAAGCCAAGCAAGCGGTACGACGCGCCGCCCGAAACGAATCAAAATAGATCTCCCCCGGTGGCTCGTCTGTTGTCGAGTCATTCAGTAGAGCGTGCCCCTCAAAACGCACCGGGCGGAGGGCACACAAAAGAGAGGGGACCGGCGACCGTGGTTGGTGACGTCGGTCCCCTTTCGCGTCTGCCGACTACAATCGGGTCGATGAACGAATCAGAGTTCGAGCAAGCCATCGTGGACGCTGCTCGCGTGTTCGGCTGGAAAGCAGTCGGCCACCGACCCATGCGAACCAAACACGGCTGGGCAACCGGATGGAAATACGACGGCGTCGGGTGGCCCGACCTCACCCTCATCCACGCCGCCCACGGCCTCCTCCTCACTGCCGAACTCAAAACCACCAAAGGACGACTCTCAAACGACCAGACCGAATGGGGCGACACCCTGTCAAAGCTTGAAGCCACCACCGCAGGCGTCTGCCGCTACTACGTCTGGCGACCCGCCGACTGGAACGAAATCGTCACCCTCCTCTCAGCAGGCAAAGCAACCCCACCAGCCGCCACGGTGCAGCAACCCAACCCCAAGCCCACACACGCCCACACAGCCGCCACAGCAGCCGACACCGCAGGAGGCCACCAATGACCAAGCCCGCCCCGAAACCCAAAGCAAACCGCAACCCCGAAAACGGCAACCTGCCCGTCCTCGAGCCGCACCTGGACCGCGTTGTCGAAATGAAGATGGCCGGTGCCACCGACCGCCAAATCGGAGCGGAGCTGGGAGTCGATCACACGACGGTGTCTCGGTTTCTGCGGAAGCCTGCGGTCGCCAAAGAGGTCGATAGGGCGCATGGGGAGCTGATGAAGCGGGCATCGCGGCAGTTGTCGCTGGGCGCTGGTTGGGCGGTGCAGACTTTGCTGCATTATGTGAATCCTGAGAATAGGTCGAAAGTGAAGCCGCAGTTTCAGCTCCAGGCCACGAAAATCATGATGGACACGATTGGTTTGGGTCGGATGGCGGATGCGACGGAGCTGCTGGGCGAGGCGATCACGGAAACGGTCGCTGAGTCGGCTCGGGCGAAGGTGTTGGCGATCGAGGCGTCGTTTGTTGAGGCTGATGAGCGTGGGCTGCGTGCCGTCAACGAATAACGGTTACGGTAAACGGTTTACGGTAAACGGTTAAGCTGATGAGATGGCCCGCCCACGGACGAAGTCCGACCCGATCCAGTTCCGCCTCCCGATGCCGGTCTACGAGCACCTGGCCGAGCGTGCCGAAGCGAAGGGCCGCACCGTGCCCGAGCACGTCGTCGCGATCCTGACCTCTGCGTTCGAGGCGAAATGAGCGAGTCCCGTGCCGACCGCCTCGGACGTGCTGGGCTGCTCACCCCGCTCCTCGAATCGATGGACAACGGAGAAATCTCGGAGCTGATGTACGACTGGTCGTTCTGGCAACGCCCCGAGCAAGCCCTCCCTCCCGGCGACTGGACGGTCTGGATGATCCGTGCCGGTCGAGGGTTCGGCAAGACCCGCACTGGTGCCGAGTCGATCCGCCACTTCGCCCACAATTCTAAGACCGGCCTCCTCGGTGCCGTCGCCCCAACTTCTGGCGATGCTCGGGACGTGATGGTCGAAGGCGAATCAGGCATCCTCGCCACCTCGCCTCCGTGGGACCGCCCTGTCTACGAGCCGTCAAAGCGGCGCGTCACCTGGCCGTCAACCGGTGCTCGCCTCACCCTGTTCTCCGGTGAGGAACCCGACCGGCTCCGTGGCCCGCAGCATGAAATCATCTGGCTGGACGAGCCTGCCTCGATGGACTCCGGTGCCGACGTGGTTGACATGGCCCGAC
>JAACDH010000167.1 GCA_009936995.1 Rhodobacterales bacterium | reverse complement strand
GGACTCGACGCGCTTGCCGGAGCTGATCCTGCCAAGCGTCTTGCCCAGAGACCGGTTGGTCCTGTTCAAGTTGTTCAACGAGTTCATCGACGCCATATTGGTGTTGACTGTGAGACCCATAATACTGTCCTTGTACGAGTGGTGAAGGTGGGAGTGGGACCAGAATGGACCTGTCCTTCTCCTCTCATAACGGATCAGACGTTCGAACATGTAGCGAAAATGACACGAAATCGAAAAAACGTCTTATTTCTGAAACCTTTTGCGACGGGTAAGGTCCGTATTACTTTGAGAACTCAAGCGGTTTAAGTGCTTTGACCCGGGGTTTCGGTGCTGACTTGCTGTATCGTTTGGAACTTCGCTTGTAAGAACCAGGAAGGTGGGACCGGATTGGCCAACCGTCCGTCCAGATATTTAACGGTCCATATGTTTGAAGATGTAGTGAAAATGAGACGAAACTGAAAATACGTTTAATGCGTGCGACTTTTTGAAACGAATAAAGCCCGCATCACCATGGGAACTCACCCGGTTCAAGAACTTTGACTCGAGATTTCGGTGCCGGCCTGCTGCATCGTTTGGAACTTCGACAGCGCCGAGAATAATGGCGACACGGTCGTTATTGATGTCGTTTATGCAAGCTTTAACGTTGAGTATGGGGCGGTTGTCGTCGCCCAGGCGCCCCCCGTTGAACACGGACACGCATGACTTGCGGTCGAGTTCAGCGGCGAGCTCACGCGTTCGCGTGACCGAACTGACACGACCCTAGGTGTTGGTCAGCGACCGGTGTGTGCGGTTCAAGTTGCTGGGGCTGTTCATGGACCCGCGCTTCGTCTGTACGGAGATAGGCCTCTTAACGAGTCTTTGCCCCGTTTAAGTCGCCCGTTTAGGGCGAGTTCGGCTTCGCCCAGCTCTGCGGTTCCCTGTGAAACGCGGTGTCGCAGAGCGTAATAAGACGCGTTTCATTTCGTTTCGTTTCGTTTCGTGTATGGCTACGATGTACTGTTCGTGGGCGTTTCCAAGTGAGACGGAACGTGTGGTGCGCTACGCTGACGCATCCAAATCGGCTAACATCGGGCGAAGCTCGTATTGAAGTAGGTCGGCCAAGAACAGGTTGTCTGACCTTTGTTGAGCCCGCATCAACTCACCGAGCACGTTGGAGAACGCAGCTACTTGTTGGGATGTGGCCGATTGGGCGAGGGCGGTAGTCAGGGTATCGATGAGGGACACGAAGACCTTGCTACCCGCCGAGTCCATACCCTGCCGAAAATGACGAACCGCGAGATCGAGGGACTCAACCATGGGACATCTCGCCACGGAAGGGCGCGCCGGCGATGTTGGCGGCTGATCTGCCGGTGTTCTCGAACGCGACGTCGCCGTGGGATTGAATGTACGCCTCGAGGTCGCGCAGGTACCCGATAAAGTTGGGCGCGGTGAGTACCCGGTTTCCATAGCCGTCGATGACGCTGTGCTGACGGCCATCGGTGACGGAGCGGTTAAGGTTTGGCGCGTTCTCGGCGTGGCTCTTTCCGCCGGGGTAGGCGAAGTCAACGCCCAACAGGGTGACGGTGGCGGCGCCCATTTTCACGGCCAGGTCTACGGCGCTGTGCACGACGGTTCCCGAGGTCCACAGCACGCCACGCGCTTGGTCGGCGGCGACCTCGCGGTAACGCTCCCGGGGCAGATAGGCGCACAGGCGGGGGCCTGGCCACTGAAGCAGGGCTTCGCGGTTCACCTCTGCGGCGTATACCAACGGGATGTCGCGGAAACGGGTCTGTTGGTCTTCGTTGAGGGGATGGGCCGACCCCGCGTCGATGTAGAGGACTACGTCGGGCACAATCTGATGTCGCCACAAGGATTGGACCGCAGTAGAGGCGGCGATGAGGGTCTTGCCGAGGCGATGCTCTCTAATCCACGGGCCCATCTGGTCGAGGGTAGGACCAGCACCCGCCACTAAGATGTGGTCGCCAACGTTGGACTCAAAGAGGCTGGCCACGTCACCGTCGGTGCGGATCAGGTCGCGATTTGCGAGTACGTTCTCCTTTAAGGATGTGTAGCGTTCGGACCAGTGGTCTTGGCAGTGACCCTCGGCGAGCGCGAGCACCAAGGCGTCGCGGGTGGGTAATGCGGCGTCGGCTGCGAGTCTCATTGAGGTTGGGCTCACGGCGAAAGGGTATGTTAGCCGTGGATTTCCAGTGCATGATTCGAGCGTCAGCCTGGGGTCGCTGAGCCAGTCGTGTTGTGGGAAGTGGGCCAGGGCCTGGAGGGCGACGGACGGATTGAGCAGGACGACCGTGAGCTTCTGGAGTTGGGGGCGACCCAACAGGACACGGGCTAGATCTCCCAGGGCCAACCCGTAGACGGTCGCTTCGACGGCATCCTCGGGAATAAGTCTTCCTTGAACGTGGGCTTCAGCGATTCGGTCGCAGGCGCTGGTGAGGTGTAGTCCGTCGATGAGCAGGGTGGGATTGGGGGTGCCATCGCTGTAGCTGACGTCGTTGAGGTCGGGAGCCTGACGAAAGAGGTTGAGTACCTTAGGCCAGCGGTCGGCGACGATCTGCAGATTGATTTCTGCGTAATCAGCCAACGGTCTGCTCGTACAGACACCAAGTTGCGTTCTCCCAGACCCCAGCTTCGTTCACCGTTCCACGGCCGATAAGTGTGAGCTGGGGGCAGGTGTCTCGCCAGGCGCGGTCGAAGTCAGTCTTCCATAGGGCCTGCTGATGACCGCGGTAGGGCACGACGGTGGGTTGGTCTGCGAACCACTCGATGCTCAAGAGGTAGCGACCGCTCACCCGCGCCATCTCCTGCATGGCAGCGGGTAGGTCGGCTGGCGCGATGTGAATCAACACGCCCACAGTGAAGACCAGGTCGTGGCTGTTGGTGTCGAAGGGCAGGTGTTGTGCCGCGCCTTCTGCAATGTTGGCGCTCGGTACCAGCGCCTGCGCGATTTTTCTGGCGCTCGTGTTTGGCTCGACCGCGCTGAGCTTTGGGATGCCCGCAAGTTCCAAGGCGCGGAGGTTGTGACCGCGGTTGCAGCCCACCTCTAGCGCTGACTGTATGGATAAGTCAGCGATGATTTTCGAAAAAGCGGGGGTTCTTGCTGCGGGATCGATTTTGTTGCGTTGCGTGTATGCGTCGCCAAAGTCTGACTGCCAGAGCGCGATTTGTGGTGTGGATTGAGTGATGAGGACCTCGTTGGCGGTGCCGGTGTGCAAGTCTACCTCAATGGGGCACCACTATTGCCGAATGGGGTATGTATTCGGACAGGTTGCGCTGGCCTTGAGGCGGGTTGCACTAGGGAGGTATCTTCGTGAGCACCAACTTCGATGGAAAAAGTATTCTGATTACCGGCGGAACCGGATCATTAGGGAATGCGCTTGTTTCAAGGATTTTGGAGACCACCAAGGCCCGCCGGGTCATCGTATACAGCCGGGATGAGCTGAAGCAGTACCAGATGCAGCAGCGGTTTCCCGGCGAGACTCGACTGAGGTTCTTTATTGGAAACGTGCGCGACTCGAACCGGCTCCGGCGAGCCTTCGAAGGTGTGCAGCTTGTGATTCACGCTGCGGCCATGAAGCACGTCGCCGCAAGCGAGTACAATCCCTTCGAGGCGGTGAAGACCAATATCCAAGGGGCGCAGAATATCATCGACGCGGCCATCGACTGTGGGGTCGATAAGGTGGTCGCCCTCAGCACCGATAAGGCGTCCAGCCCGGTCAACCTATACGGGGCCACCAAACTGGTCAGCGACCGTCTATTTGTGTCGGGCAACGCCTACGCTGCTGGAAGGTCTACTCGTTTCTCGGTGGTCCGATATGGAAACGTGATGGGCAGCCGAGGGTCGGTGATTCCGCTGTTCCGGAGGCTGGCGCACACCGGTTCTCTCCCGGTCACCGATGTGCGGATGACCCGGTTTTGGATCACCCTCGCCGAGGCTGCCGACTTTGTGTTGGCGGGTTTCCAGCGGATGAAGGGCGGCGAGGTGTTTGTACCGAAGATCCCCAGCATGAAGATCGTGGATCTGGCCCGGGCCATCGCCCCGGACGCCAAGCTCGATGTGGTCGGCGTTCGTCCTGGCGAGAAGCTCCACGAGGAGATGATTAGCGCCAGCGATGCACGGCGGACGCGCGATCTGGGTTCCTACTACGTGCTCGAGCCCCAGTTTTCGTGGTGGTCGCCGCCTCACACCCAGGGCCAGCCAGTTCCCGACGACTTTGTCTACACCAGCGACCGTAATAGCGATTGGCTCGACGAAGACCGGCTTCGGGCCAAGCTGAAGGAGTAGCGGATGGGCGCCGACTTCATTCCGTACGGTAGCCAGTGGATCAACGAGGATGATCTTCAGGCGGTACAAGAGGTACTCACCTCCAGCTACCTCACCACGGGGCCGGCCGTCGCTGTGTTCGAGCAAGCCTTGGCCGCTTACGTGGGCGTCGAGTTCGCCGTTGCCGTGAGCAATGGTACAGCGGCGTTGCATGCGGCTTATTCGGCGGCTGGACTGGGTCCTGGCGATGAGATCATCACCACGCCGCTCACCTTCGCGGCGACGGCCAACGCGGCTCGCTACCTTGGGGCCACCGTTCGCTTTGCCGACGTCTGTCCCCGAACCGGCAACCTCGCCCCCCAGTCGGTCGCCGCCGTCATCGGCCCGCGGACCAAACTGATTGTTCCCGTCGACTTCGCTGGCCACCCCGCGGATTGGGATGGGTTTCGGGAGATCTCCGAAAAGACCGGAGTGCCTTTGGTGGGCGACTGTGCCCATACGCTCGGTGCCGATTATAACGGCGAGAAAGCCTGCGGCCAAGCGCTACTCTCCACCACTAGCTTCCATCCGGTGAAGCCCATTACCACGGGTGAAGGTGGGGCGGTCTTCACCAACGACGCCGACCTCGCCGATCGGCTTCGTGCGTTCCGCAGTCACGGCCTGGTCTTCGACGCCGCAAAGATGAGACGACCGGGTGGCCCTTGGCACCGAGAGATGCAGTCACTCGGCTATAACTATCGGCTTACCGACCTTCAGAGTGCGCTCGGAACCAGCCAACTCACCAGGCTTGACGACTTCATCGCCCGTCGCCGTCACATTGCGGGCCGCTACCAAGCCGCGTTTGGCAAACTCTCGGGTGTGGATTGTCCCGTCGTCCTCGATGGGGTGCGACCCGGGTGGCACTTGTACACGCTCCGGGTGCAAGACGCTCAGCATCGACTTCCGCTGTTCGAACGACTGCGTTCCCGAGGACTTGGGGTGCAGGTCCACTACGAGCCGGTCCACCACCATCCGTATTACGCCGCCCTTGGGCACCGTCCCGAGGAACACCCCAACGCCGTTCATTTTTCGGCGCGAACCATTAGTTTGCCGATCTTCCCTAAGATGACGGATGCCCAGATCGAGCGGGTCATTCACACCGTGGTCGAGGCGGTGGCGCGGGTGGTGTCATGAAGACCGTGGTGATTGTCCAGGCGCGGATGGGCAGCACCCGTCTGCCGGGCAAGGTCCTGTTGCCCATTGGCGACCGTCCCATGCTGGCCCACGTCATGCAGCGAATCGAACGGGCTTCCTCGGTGGACGCAGTGGTCGTCGCCACCACCACCAAGCCAGCGGACGATGTACTGGCGGAGGCTTGCTCCAGCCAGGGGTGGCTGTGTTTCCGCGGCGACGAAGACGACTTGCTCGACCGATACTACCGAGCAGCGTTGGCCTACGACGCGACGGTTGTGGTTCGGGTAACCTCCGACTGTCCGCTCATCGATCCCGGTATTATCGACGCAGTCATTCGCTGTTTCCATCGCCCACCAGCCGTGGACTTCTGCTGTACATCCGTTCCCACCCGTTCTTTTCCGCGTGGACTGGGCGTCGAAGTGATGACGATGGCCGCGCTGGCGACCGCATGGCAGCGCGACAAAGACCCCGCGTTTCGCGAGCATGTCACCCCCTACCTGTACCGAAATCCAGACCAATTTCGGCTTCGCTGCTACAGTCATGGGACCGACCATTCGGACCACCGCTGGACCGTCGACACCCGCGAAGACCTGGCGTTGGTACGAAAAATCTACGCGCAGTTCGACCACACGAACTTCGACTGGCTCGACGTGTTGGGCCTATTCGACGAGCATCCCGAGTGGATGCAAATCAACCAGCACATCCAGCAGAAAATTCTTCTGTGAGCCGGCGATTGCTGGTTCGCGTGAACACGGGCGCCCAATTGGGAACCGGGCACTTAATGCGCTGCATCGCGCTCGCCGAGGCTTGGCTATCTCAAGTGGGTCCTGTGCACTTCGCGGTGGGTGGTGCCACGGCATCGGTGCTCGCCCGACTGACCGCCGCCGGTTTTGCGGTGCATTCGGTCGTGCTGGCCGCCGGCTCTCGGTCAGACGCCGAGAACACCGTCGCGTTGGCCGACACCCATGAGGCCCGTTGGGTGGTTGTCGACGGAGCCGTCTTCGACGCTGCATTTCAGCGTCTCGTTCGGTCCCACGGGGCTAAGCTCCTTTGTATCGACGACTTGGGCCGGTCCGAGGTGGTGGCCGACTGGGTGCTGAACCAAAATAGCTTCGCCGACGCCCAGCTGTATCCGAACTTACCCGCGACGACTGCGCTCTTGCTTGGTACTCCCTATGTGCAGCTTCGACCAGAGTTCCTGCAGCTCCAGTCTACTCCGAAGATTCGAGACCCAGCCACGCGGGTGCTGCTCACCTTCGGGGGATCCGACCCCGGGCAGTTCTCCGAGTCAGCACTCCGGGTTGTGCTTTCGTTAGTTCGCGTACGGGACTTAGAGGTTCGGTTGGTGGTAGGGCCAGCAAATCCACGCCTCGATGTCCTTCTTGGGATGGCGACCAAACACGTCCAGGTGCTTCACGATGTGGGCAACATGGCGCGCTGTCTGAGCTGGGCTGATGTGGTGATCTCCTCTGGAGGCGGCACGGTCTGGGAGCTCGCCTATCTGGGCATTCCCGCCTTGGTTCGCGCGGCGAGTCCCATGGAAGAGCTCGGTGTATTCCGTGGGAAATCAAGCCCGTTTTTCATACCTCTCGGGCGCCTGTCCGAGCTCACACCCGACCAGCTGGCGACGTCCTTGGTGGCGCTGCTCGACGATGTACCGCTCAGACGGTCATTGAGCCTGGCGGGAAGAAATACCATCGACGGTAGCGGATGTGACCGTGTCATCCAGGAGATGAGGCGATGAGTGCCAAGTACACCGTCCTTGAAGACCCCGAATACGGATACAAACGCTTAGATCCGTTGCCAAGCGACCCCGATATTTCAAAATTCTACCAAAGTCGATACTACGACCTGATTCGAGAGGGTGGGAGAGCGCCCGAGATTGGTCGATTGATGGCGGGCGGCCAGGCGGCGCAGACCGAGCGATCGTGGCTGCATCAGACGCTGTACTCCGACATTGTTCAGACGCTCGACGCCAAGGCTCCAGGTAAACGAACCCTCGACGTGGGGGCTGGAACCGGTGAGCTGGTGGCCTTTCTGAACCAGCGTGGCCATCGGGCCGAGGGCGTTGATCCGTCCGAAGATGCAGCTGGGCTCGCTCTTGAGAAGGGGCTGACGGTTTACGCCACCGATCTGCAGGCGTTTTCTGGGAAGGTACAGTCCGGTGAACAGGACCCGTTCGATGGTGTAGTCATGGTGAATGTGCTCGAACATGTGCCGCACCCCGCCGACATTCTTCGAGCGGCTCACGGTGTGTTGAACGAAAACGGCGTGCTCTGTGTGCGTGTACCCAACGACTTCACCGAGCTGCAGTCGGCGGCTGAACAGGTCACCGGCGCCCGTTCCTGGTGGGTCGCTACGCCCGATCACATCAACTACTTCGACTACGCTTCGCTGGGCGGCCTGTTCGAGCGGTGTGGTTTCGAAGTGGTGGATGTGCAGAGCGACTGGCCCATGGAGATGTTTCTACTCATGGGTAAGAACTATGTAGATAACCCCGAGGTGGGCGGTGCCTGTCACAGAGAGCGGGTGGCCATGGAGCTGGCCCTACCGCAGTCCGTTCGCCGCAAGCTGTATCGCTCCTTTGCTCGGGCTGGGTTCGGACGGAACTGCTTGATGTTCGGTCGAAAGAAGACCCCGTGAACGTCCTGATCACCAGCGCGTCTCGCAAAGTTTCCCTCGTGCAGGCGTTTCAGGTTGCCCTCGCCAAGGTGTCTCCGGGACAGGTGCACGCGGCGGACGTGTCGTCCGAATCAGCGGCGCTGTATCTTGCGGATCAGGCGCATCTCATTCCCCCAAGCGCTCACCCAGACTTTGTCTCTCATCTAATCGACCTGTGCGTGCGCCAGGAAATTGGACTGGTGATTCCTACGCGTGACGCCGCGTTGCCGGTGTTCGCCCAACACCATTCGGCGTTCCAGGCGGCGGGTATTCGGGTGATGGTGGCGTCTAGCCAAACCGTGGCTGTCTGCCAGGATAAAGCCCGGTTTAATGAGCACTGTTGCGGTCATGGATTCTCGGTCGCCGCCGCTGTCGATCTGGCCGTGCTTGCGGACGACGACGTCGACGTCTTTGTACGAGACCGGGTGGGCCAAGCGAGTCAGAACGCGAGACGAATCCGGAGTGTCGTCGAGCTTCGTCAACATTTGGCCCACACTCCCGATGCGGTGGTTCAGACCTACATCGACGCCCCCGAATACACCATCGATCTGTGCGCGGACTTCGCCGGCCGGGTGCTCTCGGTGGTTCCGCGACTTCGAGTGCGGCTCATGGGCGGTGAGTCGGTGGTCGGGCGAACGGTGAAAAACGACGCCCTCAAGAATGCGACTTGTTCTTTGGCGGAGTCTCTGAACTTGGTGGGCCACAACACCGTGCAAGCCTTTTTGGTAGGCGGGGTCGTTCACTTTATCGAGGTTAACCCCAGGTTTGGCGGCGGTTCTTCGCTCGGTTTTGCGGCGGGTGCTCACACGCCCACTACCTTGGTTCGGCTGGCGCTGGGGCAGGATGTCGCGCCTCGGCTGGACGCGTTCGAGGAGGGACTGACCCTGCTTCGGTACAGCCAAGATGTCTTTGTGCCCGGCGGTGGTTTGATTGGGGACAAGTCGTGAAGGCCGTCATCTTTGATCTCGACGACACGCTTTACTCGGAGACTACCTATGTTTTCAGTGGGTTCTCGGTGGTCGCGGACTACCTAGGACG
>JAACDH010000014.1 GCA_009936995.1 Rhodobacterales bacterium | reverse complement strand
GATTCAATCGGTCCCTTGACAGAGAAAGTGCAACACGTTCTACTAGAACACGTTCTACTCATCGGCCAGGAGAAGCCATGCCCGTTAGCAGCTGCCAAGAATACTTCGATACGCTCCCCAAACGGTTTGTCGCAGATGCCTCGAAGGGCGTGAGCGCCGTGTTTCAGTTCAACCTGAGCGGTGATGGTGGCGGCGATTGGCATGCCATCGTCAACGATGGCTCGGTAGAGATCGTGGTCGGTAAACACGCAGAACCCAGCTCTACGATCACCGCGTCAGCGGACAACTACGTGAAGATCGCCAATGGAGAGATGAATGGTCTTCGGGCGGTGATGACGCGAAAGATGAGCGTCGGCGGCAACCTAGTGATGGCCCGCAAGATGCAGCAGATTTTCCCCATCGGCTGGTAGCGTGACTCCCACCTTCTCCGCCCCTTTTGTCCTCGAATACGCCTACAAGCGTAGCCTGGGGGCGGTTTTGGGTCGATTCATGACGGGCTTGCGCGACCGGGTGCTGCTGGGCGTTCGCACGGACGATGGCCGAGTGCTCTTCCCGCCGTCTGAGTACGGCCCCGGCAATGGCCACTCGGTCACGGATGACTGGGTCGAAGTGGGACCAGAAGGCGTGGTTCAGTCGTACACCTGGGTGGCCGAGCCCCGCGATACCCACCCCTGTTCTGAGCCGTTCGGGTTCGGTTTGGTCCGTCTAGATGGCGCCGACACCGACGTGCTTCACGTGTTGTTGGGGGGGGCCTCGGATCTGCAAATTGGCGCTCGTGTTCGGGTGGTCTGGGCCAACGAAACGGTGGGTCATATTCGCGACATCGCCGGATTCGAGGTGTGTCCATGAAGCCGGTTACGGAGTTTCGGAGTCCCACCAAGCTCACCTACACGGTGTCGGCGGGAACGGTCGCCACCGAGTTCTTGAGCGCCATCCTCCAACGTCGGATCGTCGGTAGGCGGTGTCCGGTGTGCACCAAGGTCTACGTGCCACCTCGGCCGGCCTGTCCCACCTGCGCGGCTCTCTGCGAAGAGCCAGTGGAGCTGCCCGAGACCGGTACCGTCACGACGTTCTCGGTGGTCCGGATTCCGTTTCCCGGTCAGCTCCTAGAGCCCCCGTATGCCTGTGCCCACGTGCTGCTCGATGGCGCCGATGTTCCCCTGCTGCACATTGTGGGTGGCGTCGACGTAAACCAGGTTCGTATGGGACTTCGGGTGACGGCGGTGTGGTACGAAGAACCCCAGCCTACCCTCGCCAGCATTCGCTATTTCACCCCGAATGGCGAGCCCGATGCCGACTACGCCAGCTTCCGGGAGCATGTATGAGGCCGGTGCATATCGCGGGGTTTGCTCAGCTTCCCCATGGGCTCGTCGACAATCGCCATGACGAAGGCGGTATGGTTCGAGCGGTGACCGCCGCGGCGCTGCAAGAAGCCGGACTGGGTCGTGATGACGTGGGCTTCACCTGTTCGGGCAGCAGCGACTACATCATGGGGCGCCCGTTCAGCTTCGTGATGGCGCTCGACGGTATCGGCGCTTGGCCGCCTATTCGAGAATCTCATGTCGAGATGGACGGCGCGTGGGCCTTGTACGAGGCTTGGGTGCGACTACAGCATGGCGACGTGGACGTGGCGCTGGTTTACTGTTTTGGAAAATCGTCTTTGGGCGATGTGGAGGCCATCTATGCGCTCCAGAACGACCCGTACACCATCGCACCCCTTGGGCTCGACCCAATGACCGCCGCAGCGCTGCAGGCCCGTCAGCTCATCGCCAGGGGCTTGCTCACAGAGCGTGAGATCGCTGAGACCGTTGTCAATGCTCGCCGCAACGGCCAATCCAACGCAGAAGTACCCGCCATCGAGACGCGCTCAGTCGAGCAGTTGCTGGCCCAACCCCTGGTGCGCGATCCACTTCGGGCCCATGACGCGGCTCGATTCACAGACGGCGCCGCAGCCATCGTGTTGACGGTGGGCGGTGGGGGGCCCAGAATCGCGGGAATAGACCACCGGATCGATAGTATGAACCTAGGTGTTCGCGATCTAACGCTGTGTAACAGCGCTCGGATCGCCGCCGAGAGAGCCGGTGCCCACAACATCGATGCGGCTGAGCTCTACGTGCCCTACGCGTCCCAAGAGAAGCTGCTGTGTGCTGCGATGGGCCTCGATCCGGGCGTGCAGATCAACCCGTCTGGGGGCACTTTGGTGGCCGAAACGCCCATGGTCGCCGGTTTGGTGCGCATCGGAGAGGCCGCGCGGCTGATTCGGTCGGGGGCCAAGCGAACCCTCGCTCACGCCACGGCGGGTCCTTGTCTTCAACAGAATCTGGTCTGCGTGTTGGAGGAGGCGCCATGAGCGGTCCATGCGCCGTTATCGGCATTGGTCAAACGCATTATGCGGCGAAGCGAGACGACGTCTCTATGCCGGGGCTGATACGCGAAGCCGTGTTGCGTGCACGCGAAGACGCTCGGCTCGGTTTCGAGGACATCGACTGCGTTGTCCTCGGAAAGGCACCCGACATGTTCGAGGGCGTTCCCAACCCCGAGCTGTTCCTCGCCGACGCACTTGGAGCCGTCGGAAAGCCGATTTTCCGCGTACATACAGCGGGCTCGGTCGGTGGAAGTACGGCTTGCGTGGCAGCTCATCTGGTTCAGGCAGGTATTCATCGCCGAGTGCTGGCCGTGGCTTGGGAGAAGCAATCGGAAAGCAACGCGATGTGGGCATTGTCTCACAAAGTGCCGTTCCAACCGCCGACCATTGCAGGAGCGGGAGGCTACTTCGCGCCCATCATTCGCGCATACATGGCTCGAACCAAGGCGCCAGAGCACATCGGTTGGAAGGTCGCGGTCAAGGACCGTCAGAACGCCCTGCTCAACCCGTACGCCCACTTGCAGATCCCCGATATTTCGCTCGAAAAGGTACAGCAGTCGCCCCTACTCTGGGACCCAGTTCGTTACCTAGACACCTGCCCCAGCTCCGACGGCGCTTGTGCGGTGGTGCTGTCGTCGGACGCCGATGGCTGCGAAAACCCAGCTTGGGTGCGTGCGACAGCCATGCGGTCCGAAGCCATGCTGTTCGCGGGCCGCGACGAGGTGAACCCCTTGGCGGGCCGTCAGTGTGCACAGGAGGTGTACCAGAAGGCGGGTATCCAGGCTTCCGAACTTGATGTGGCGGAGATCTACGTGCCATTCAGCTGGTACGAGCCGATGTGGCTCGAAAACTTGGGCCTGTTTGAGTGCGGCTGGCGCGCCGTTGACGAGGGGCACACGCTCCTGGGCGGTAGGCTCCCCATCAACCCGAGCGGCGGCGTTTTGTCGAGCAACCCCATCGGGGCCAGCGGTATGATTCGCTTCGCTGAAGCCGCGCTACAGGTGCGAGGAATGGCGGGTGCCCACCAGGTAGAGGGCGCTAAGCTAGCGTTGGGCCATGCGTATGGCGGTGGCTCACAATTCTTCGCGATGTGGGTCGTGGGCTCGACCCCGGGCTGAGAGACTGTCGCGTTGCTTTATCAGACTGCACATGGCGCTCTGCACTCGGCCAAACTCGTCTTCGATGCGCGCGAAGGTTGCGAGTACGCCTTCCTTGTCGTTCGCTCGAAGCTGGTGGCAGAGCTCGTCGCATCGGTGAGATAGGACCAGGGCGCCCAAGGTGCCCGACGTACCCTTTAGAGCGTGAATGCCACTTCCAAAGGCATCGTAGTCCTGACTTTCCACCTGCTTTCGCAGATCAGCCATGCGGTTGGGCGCGCGTTCAATGAACATGCGCAGCGCGTTGCCGAGAAGGTCTTTTCCCATGACGCTACCGACGTCGTCGAGCTCTTGAATGATGTCGGTATCGAGGGCGGCAAAGGTGGTGCGGGATGAGGTACCTGGCGTGATACGGGTGGCGAACGAGTCGGTGTGGAGCCAGCGAGAGAGGGTGTCTTGGAGCGCATCGAGCTTCACGGGCTTGGATAGGTAGTCATCCATGCCCGCGTCGAGGCAGCGGCGGCGATCCGTGGCCATGGCGTGTGCGGTGATGGCGACGATTCGCGTCGAAGGCAGTCCAATACGCTCTTTCTCTCGGATGCGACGGGCTGCAGCATACCCGTCGAGTCCGGGCATTTGGCAATCCATAAAGATGAGGTCGAAGGGGTTGCGCGCGTGCAACTCGATGGCCTCGTGCCCACCGCTAGCGACGGTGACTTGAACACCCAACACGGCCAGAAGCTCTTGAGCGACCATGCGATTGAGCTCGTTGTCGTCGACGACCAAGATTCGAGATTGGGAGTGGTGGCGTTTGGGATCGGTCGCGGCTGCTGCTTCGACAGCGCGGTCGGAGACGGTTCCGATGCTCAACGGGATTCGGAACCAGAAGGTGGAGCCGATACCGGGTGTACTTTCAACTTTGATCTCGCCGCCCATGGCTGCGACTAGACGCCGGCAGATGGCCAAACCCAGACCCGTTCCGCCGAACTTGCGGGTGGTGGATGGGTCGGCCTGCTCGAACGCGGCGAAGATGCGTTGCTGGACTTGCGGATCAATCCCGACGCCGGTATCGCGGACCGCGACCCGCAGCCAAACCCCTCGGGCATGATGGCCGTCGACCATGGCCTCGATGGCCACGGAGCCCTGTTCGGTGAACTTCACTGCGTTGCTGAGCAGGTTGACGACGAGCTGTTTGAGTCGGGATGGGTCGCTTGAGACCCAGTCGGGCATGTCTTGTGCGACCCGCACGGTGAGGGCGAGATCCTTTTCCTCTGCCTCGCGCCGAATGACG
>JAACDH010000166.1 GCA_009936995.1 Rhodobacterales bacterium | reverse complement strand
GGGGCCGCTTGTGCGGGTTCGGGCATCGGTCCGACCCATATTGACGAGGTAGTGGGGATTACCAAGGCCTACACCACCCGGGTAGGCGCGGGCACATTCCCCACCGAAGATCTAGGTGAAATGGGTGATGAACTCCGCAAGAACGGCAGTGAGTTTGGCGCGACTACTGGACGACCGCGCCGCTGCGGTTGGTTCGATGCAGCGCTCTTGCGCCAATCGGCTCGGGTCAACGGACTGACCCGCATTGCGCTGACCAAGCTCGACGTGCTGTCTGGACTCACCGAAATCCCGGTATGTGTCGGATACGAAGGGCATGACGACGCATTCCCAAACGACCTGGAGACCGCTGTCCCCATCTACGAGAGCCTTCCTGGGTGGACCGAAGACATCACAGGTTGTCGCAAACTCGAAGAATTACCGGCTGCCTGCTTGAGCTACATCAGCAGGATCGAGGAACTCACAGGGGTTCCCGTGGAACTCGTGTCGGTTGGCCCTGGTCGCAAGCAGACGATTCTTACCGGTGATCTGTTTACTCGTTAAACAGGCGTGCACGGTTCGCCTGGGCCAGTTAATAGCCGGCTGCGGTCGAGGGCCGCTAGCTCAGTTGGTAGAGCACCGGCCTTTTAAGCCGAGGGTCATCGGTTCGAATCCGATGCGGCCCATTCTACACTTCTCACCCCATCGTCTAGTCAGGTCCAGGACACCAGGTTTTCATCCTGGCAACACGGGTTCGAATCCCGTTGGGGTGACTCTCTGAAAGCCTCGTGAAGCAAATGCTTCACGAGGCTTTCTTTGCTCAGTGGACCCCCTGTGCGCGCAACGAGAGTAGCGTTGCGTTAGCGTGGGGGAGCTGGAGGTACCATGTCCGGATCCGTTCGGCTATACGAGGTCAGTCTTCGCGACGGCCTGCAAAATGAACCTGTTGTGGTGCCCCTGGAACAGAAGCTCTCGATCCTCAATGGTCTCGTGTCTGCCGGCTTCACTGACATCGAAGTCACCTCGTTCGTGCGCCCCCGTTGGGTGCCACAACTGGCTGACGCTTCAGCCTTGATGTCGCAGCTTCCCAAGACCGATGACGTTCGCTACTGGGCGCTGGTTCCCAATCAACGCGGTCTCGAACGAGGTCTCGAGGTGGGCGTACAAAATGTCGCGACGTTTCTGTCCGCGAGCGAGACCCACAACCTGAAGAACGTCAACCGAACCATCAAAGAGTCGGTCGCAGGTCTACAGTCGGTTCTTCAGACTGCCACGGCCGAGGGGCTCGGTATCCGCGGGTACATTTCGTGTGTCTTTGGCTGTCCGTACGAAGGCGATGTGGATGTCGAGAAGACGATCGATTTGGCGCACGCTGTTCTGGACGGCGGGGCCGATGAGGTGGCACTTGGCGACACCACAGGTATGGGCCATCCAGAGCAGGTCAAACGCGTGTTGATGCGAATCGTCGACAGCGGCATCTCGCTCGACAAAATAGCCCTGCACTTTCACGACACCCGGGGCACTGCTTTGGCAAACGTGTACGCGGCCTGGCAGTTGGGGGCTCGTTCCTTTGATGGTTCGATATCAGGTGTAGGAGGTTGCCCCTATGCGGCCGGCGCCGCCGGAAACGCCTGCATTCAGGATCTCATCCATCTATTCGATCGAATGGAGATCTCGAGCGGTGTCGACCTCGAACGGGCCTGCCATGTGGGGGCTCATTTGGAAGGGGCTTTGGGTCGGTCGCTGCCTGGGCGATACCATCAGTATTGGCAAGGATCCCGTGATCGCAAAGCCGTGAAGTCGGCCTGAAATCGTGCATCAGGCTTTTTTACAGATTGTGAGCGGAATGCGGCGTGGTTTGAACGTGCCGCTGCACAGTGAACGTCCTCTCGTCGTCGGTCGGAAACGCGGCGACCTTATCCTCGACGACCCCCTGGTTAGCAGCTCTCACTGCCGTGTGTTCTTGCGAGACGGATGTTTCGTGCTCGAAGATTTGGGCAGCACCAACGGCACGATGGTCGACGGACGTTTGGTTCGTGAACAGGTGCTTCGTCCAGGTGCCGAAATCACCGTGGGCGCATCCCGGATGGTGCTGTTTGTCGGTGAAGAGGCGCCCAGTCACGATGACGACAGTCCAGTGAACCCCGTCCATCTCGAGATCGCCTGGCTCCTAGATGAAGAGTTGGTAGAGCTGCAGGGTCAGCAGAACCGAACACGGTCTCCCGCTGACGTGATCGGTCAGGATTTGCGGCTGCCACCGGGACTGAACGCAGTGGTCGAAGTTGTGGCGGGTGCCGACGCTGGAAAGGTGTACCGATTTACTCGCGGCAACGTCGCGGTAGGTCGTCGACAAGGAGAAGTCCCGCTCTCGGACGTCGAGGTGAGTCGGCACCATGCGGTCATCGAAATCTTCGGTCGCGAGATGATCTTCCTCCGGGATCTAGGCAGCACAAACGGCACCTATCACAACGGTCGGAGAATCACTGTTTCCAAGCTTGAATCTGGTGATACGGTCGGCGTAGGAAAAACCGTGATGAAGCTCCAAGTCTCCCGTTAGAGCTTGAATCCCTCACGGATGGGCGACTCGTAGGCGTTCTCAAGGACCTGGGCTGCGGCAAGAACCTCGTCGGTATCGGATTGTGGAACCATGGGTCGAAGAATCAAGTACAAGTGCCCGGGCGCGGACTTCTTCTGTACGCCTCGATTCTTTAGCCTCAGTCGAGCGCCCGACTTCACCCACGGCGGAACGGTGACTTTTACGTCGCCCAGCGGTGTGGGTACGGTAATACTTGCCCCCTGAATGGCCTCAAGAACCGTGATCGGCACGTCCAACTCAAGATCATTGCCACTCCGCCGAAGGTGAGGGTGATTATCGACATTGAGCTCGACAATCAGGTCGCCGCAGGGGCCGCCCCCGCGAGGGGGAAGACCGCGGCCACGCAAGCGTACTTTCCCGCCGTGGTTTGCGCCCGCTGGAATGGGAATGCGCACCGTTTCCAACTCACCATTCGGCTGGCGCAGCGTCACCTCCTGTTCTCCCCCCAAAACGATGGTCATGAAGGGAATGGAGATGAGCGTTTGCTGGTCCTGGCCACGTCGTTGTCGCTGCTGTCCGCCGAATCCAGCTCCAAAGAGTGAACCAAGGAGGTCTTCAACGCCACCTCCGCCCGCGTTGAATGGCATGCCGCTGCCGCGACCTCGGAATGAGCGGGCCTGGTTAGCGTCGAAACCCGGTCGCGTCGAAGCCTCTCCAAACTCGTCGAAGAGCTTTCGCTTCTTGTCGTCGCCGAGTACATCATATGCCGCATTAATATCTTTGAACCGGTCTTCCGCTCCGGCGTCTTTGTTCACGTCAGGGTGAAACTTTCGGGCGAGCTTCTTGTACGCCTTTCGGATGGTGGCCTTGTCGGCCTGCTTGTCCACGCCAAGTGCGCGATAGGGATTACTCATCATTCCGATCCGGTCCTGAAGTTCATCGCCCTGCACTAATGTGTATGCGCGGAAAATCCATGGGCAAGGGCTGCGTCCGTGAACCAACCAGTCAGGCTTTCTCGTTCACGGGTAATCCGTAAGACACGTTCGTCCGATAGTCGCACCTTGCCTCCTGCATCTCCGGGAATACTGCGTACGTTTTTGACCCGCGTATATTGCACATCGACGCTGCTGCCGAAGGCGATCTTTCCGTGAATTGAGGCAATCTGTCCGACAGCCAGGAGCAACTCCAAGGAAGGCGTCTGTTCACGCCTCATCCGGATGACAATATGTGCGCCGGGTCGTTCACGCAGATGCATCCACCAGTCGTTTCCCCGCGCTTTTTGAAAGGTCAATCGGCGATTCCCTGTAGCATTTCGTCCCACCCAGACTTCCTGTCCATTCGGACCCGTCCAAGTGACCCAGGGTGTGGAGACCGTAGGGGCGGCGCGGGACCCTGACTTCGGCAGAAGCGCTGTGACCTGACCGAGCTCGGCGCTGTCGGCCTGGCCCACTTGCTTAAGCGCGGAGGAAAGACGCTCTAAGTGGTCCTCTACCTGCCCTAGCCGGTCCAAAATCTGGTCTGCTCTGCGCTCCATCCGGCCAGCCTTTTTGTAGAGCCGCTGCAAGGTATGGGATGCTGGCTTGTTCGGATCAAGCGCTATGGTCCAAGTTCGGTCGTAGTCTTCCAAGTCAGGTGCGATCGCAGTGGTGCTCCCGCGCTTGATGGTGTGCAGCGTGGCGGCCAACGCATCCGCTTGCCTTCGGTACTTTGGAGCGTCGGCGGCCCGGTTGAAGTCCTGTTCGAGATTCCGAATTAGTCGGCGATTTCTGTTGATATCCGTTCTAAGCCGCCGGCTGACCTGAACCCGACGTTGTCGAAGTCGGTCCGCCACCTCCGTCTCGGTGAAGTATCGTGCCGCTGCCCGGTCCCAATCTTCGTCCGGATTGGGCTGAAATCGGGGGGAGACGAGGGGTACATCCAGGGGAGCGATCGCGGGCAGCGCGGGCGGAGCGGGACCATCGTATGCGGCGACCACGCGATCTTGCGTGCACAGCCACAATCCGCCACGTCGTCCCGTCAGTCGCAGAACGAGTTGATGGGAGCCGATCGTCAACACGACAATGCGGTCTTTTGGGTCTTTCCAAATGGAGGTTAGACGTCCACTGAGATGTGCTCTCATGGCCCCTTGGAAGATAAACGGCTGCCTCGGGGTTTTAGTTCGTCTACCTACCGAATTGAGCCGTTCATTTGGTCCACTTAGCACAAACAAGATCTGTCGAGAACTGAT
>JAACDH010000165.1 GCA_009936995.1 Rhodobacterales bacterium | reverse complement strand
GGGTCGGCATCGCCCGTGATCAACGCCACCTCCATACGGGTCGTGCGTGCTGGGAGCGAGGCACTTACCGCACGATCGAGGTTCTTTCGCCCGGTGGTGCTGTACATTCTGCCGGCGGTGGCGGCGTAGGCCAAGGCCCATCCGTCTGCATTTCCGTGGCGTGTGGCGAGCAAGATACCGTCGCGGGCCGCCTGGTCGGAGAGGCCTGCATCGAGTCGGATTTGAGCGCGAATGTTTAGCAGTCGGGCGCTGTCGATGACTTCGCTGTCGTGTTGCTGAAGGACGGCGAGCAGGGCCTCTGGCGGCGCGATGGCTACGATTTGGTCTAGGTTGGGTGGCCACGCATCGATCTCGGCGATGGCCTCACCATTGCGAGAGCGTGCGAGGTCCCAGCCGGTCTTGTCGAGGAGCATGGCTGAAACCAATCCGAGGGTTTTGGCGCGGACAGGGTCGTTCGGTCGCAGGTTCGATGCTCGTTGGGCGGCCAACGAGGCGAGCGCGAGCTCGCCGGACTCGAGGGCGAACGACACCAAGGCGTCCCAGGATTCGGGGATGTCGGGGGCGAGTCGGGCGGCGATGAGACCCAGATCGGAGGCCTCGTGGAGGAGGCCCAGATCGGACGCCAATCCCGCGGCGGAGGCTGCGACCGCGGCGTTTCCGGGGGCGGCCTCCATGGCGCGTTTGGCGTGGGACATGGCTTCGTCGACGGGTAACCCTGCGGCGCCGGCGACTCGGGCGTTCAGCGCGGCGATGGCCGGGGTTTGTTGGTCGAGTGGGACGGTCGCGAGTAGGACGTTGGCATCTTCGGCGCGCCCTTCGGCCAAAGCTTTGGTGGCGAGGGCTTGGACCACTCGGACGTCTCCAGCTTGGGCGAGTGCCTCGGCTTGATCCAGTAAACCCAGTGGTGGACGCCACAAACCTAAATAGCGAGGGTCTTCGGGTTCGGCGCTTTGGTGGGTGTATTGCAGTAGGATGAGATCGACACGTAGGTCGGCGCTGAGGGTTTCATCTTGGCCCAATGGAGACGCCGCCATCCAGGACTCATGGTGTAAGCCTGCCTCGGCCATTCCCTGAATGACGGCGACCACATCGTTGGGGGTACCGTGGTCTTGCACTTCGTTGAGGAGCAAAATCCAAGGCCGATTGCTGTCGAGTCCACCGTAGTGAAGCAGGGCGTTGGCCAGGGCCGCACCGGATGTGGCTTTGAGTCCAGTTCGGAATGCCTTACTGGCTTGCGGCGCGATGCGTTGCCGCCACCAGAGCATCGCCTCAAGGGTGGCGAGCTCGGCGGGTCCGAGGTTGGGGGTGGACCGCAACGCCTTGATGCTGTCTTTGTCGGGCGGCGCGTGAAGGACGAACTCGGGACCCTGTGAGACCTTGGAGGACAAGAATCGCTGGGCTTCGGCGTCGAGGGCGGCGGTGGAGACGCGGTAAGGGCGCTCTACGGTGGTGACCACGGTGACCCGGTTGGTTTGCTGTTGGATGTCGGTGGTCAACAAGGCCCCATCGCTCAATCCGGCGATTGGAGGGGTGAGGGCCAAAGTGGCTGTAGCCGCTGGGGTGATCACGGCCATGCTCTCGACCACACGGACATTGGGCGGCAACCAGGCGCCTATTCCTGGGGCAACAAGGGGCGGTAAGTGGCCCGCTGAGCCCGCTCCAAACGGGTAGAGCAAATGTTCGTCGAATCCGGAGATGGTGAGCTTTAGGTTCTTCCGCGTCTTTTCTACGCCGACGATGGTGGCAGCGAACCGTCGGAGGTCGGGTCGGCCGATGGTGGCCAATCGTCGGAGAGCCTCGATGCGACCGTCGTCGTCGAGGGGGGCGAGCAGGGTGCGAATCCACTCTTCGGCGGTACCCGAGGCCTGGATATCGGCGGTCCAGTTGGCCGAGCCATCTAGGTGTACGTTGAGCGTCGCGCTCACCGTGACCAAGCCGTCGGTGGTATCAGTGGTTTGCAGTCGGAACGGTAGCTCTCCAGGAAACCAGACGGCACCACCAGCCATGGCGGCGGGCGGTGTGGGAACGGCCACATAGGACGCACCCGGATCGATGTAGATGTCGCCCTTTTCGCGATGGACGATAATGACCGGCCGACCCAACATGGCGGGTGCTGGCACGGTGACGGGAAATCCTCCCCTGCGGCCAGCGGGGCGGTAGTACCCGGGCTCGCTTTCGTGTCCGGCCAGCGAGAGCAGTGACATGAGCACCACCCCGCGGTCTACGGCGCTTCCCGAACCGTCGCGGATGGTGTCTCTTGCAGGCCGGGCGTGTGTCCAGTCGATGTCGCCTTCTTCGACGGAGATGAGACCATTGACACGCTCGGTGGCCAAGTCGACGGTCATGCTGGAGTAGCCTTCTGCCAACACGCGACCCAAGCCGTCTTTGTCGGTTTGGAGGGCATGAACGAGGTCAGATGTGGTGGTCCCGGCGTCCATCCAGTCGCCCCAGGTGCTCCAGACGACCTCTCCGAGTTGGTCGGCGCTGAGGCCACTCCAGCTGACCTCGATGGTGCGCGCGTCACGCCCTTTGTGGTCGGGAGAGCCCACGGCGTCGTGCCATAGATGCATCGGCTGTGACCAAGGGGCGCTGACCGTGAAGTGCACGGAGTCTGCTGGAAGGTCGGGCGCGGTCTGCAATACGCCAGACTGTGCCCCCCGGTGTTCGCCGCGGACACGTTGCTCCAGCACATACACGGTGCCGGCGGTCACGGAGGTGGGAACCAGGAGCAGGCCGTCGAAGATTGAGGCGTCGCGATCTTGGGCACCTTCGAGGCCCGCGGGTGCATGCAAACCGGCCTGACAGGCGTCGGGATCGTCGATTCGCACTTCCCAACGGACGTGGGTCTGTTGTCGTAGCGCACTGTCTACGGTGACGGTCGCCGTGTGACTGAGGACGGTGGCGGCGGCCGTGGAGACCGGGTCTTCGTTCTGCTCGGTAGGCGCGGGTGGAGGCGCTTGCTCTTGGGCGAAAGCCGGCGCGAGGAGCAGGGCGAGGATGAGAGCAAGTGGTTGCATGGCGGAAGGGTACACCGAACCGAGTACCGGCTCCCATCTGCGGACGAATTCACACCACATAGCCACTCTGAATCAGGCGATTTGCGGCCTTCAGCCCCCGAACCTCTGCATGAATCAGTTGACGTACTCGGCGCTGGGTGAGCAGGAGGTCATCGGACAGCTCGCGGACCGTCCTCCCGTGTTGCTGACCCAGCTGAACGTACAGCCCAAACGTTGCCCGATGGCCCGGTTCTACGCCCATGGCCTCGGCGGAGACGTGCCAGATCTCGCGGGTGGATAAACGCACCCTTGGATTTCGGCGTCGGGGTCGACCGCCCAGCGCTGTGTGTAGGGCGGCCAAGTCTTGCAGCCGCTTGGTGACCGGAATGGCGTCGAAGAACACGGCGCTGCGAAGGCCCATCAGGTCGCGGTGACTGGACCATGGACTGGCGAGTGGATCGCGGCGGCGAGGGGCGCGATGGGCCCAGAGCATCGCGGCGTGGAGATCCGGAGGTCGCGTGACCGTCTGGCTGGCGCACTGGGTATCCGTCAGCGCGTGAATCAACGCGCGGGGACAAGCAGCGCCCTCGACAACAAGCCGCAGTTGGCTCGGTCGCAAACCGAAACCCAGCCATTGGCCTCTCCATCGGCGGACCTCTAGGGCGATGTGTTGGAGTTGGGGATACTCTCGCGGGTCATCGGCGTGACTGATTCGAATGCAATGGATAGACAAACGGCCTCCTGCACGGGGAGATGCACAGGCTGTGCCAGTACATTCCTGGCGTTTGACCGTTGGCTGTGTGGGCGTTGACTGACACCCGTCGACGAACGTCACCGCGTCACTGGCGAGGACTTGGCAGACGTGGAGGGCTTCGAGTTGGTCGGGTGCGCTGTTGATGGCGGCGCTTTGGATGGGAACGGTCCCACCGCTCGCTGCCGCATCGGTTGGGGTGCGGCGATTCATGGCGACTCGGCTTTGGACTCGCAGGCTGCTAGCGGTAGGCGTGCTTACATCTGGACGATACAGTATTGGTATGCGCGAGGGAGTGGCGGCCACTGTCGACGTCGGACAGACGCCTGCCTGGCATGAGGAGTCGTTCGCGACTTGCACATTGGGTGGCTTCGACGTCAAATGTGGCCGCAGGAGTGTCTTCTTGAATCTAGCCATCGACGCCGTTCACCTAAATTTCTCGCCAAGCAGCCTCATGGTGCTCAATGTCGTGCTCGGCTTGGTGTTGTTTGGTGTCGCGCTCGATCTCAAGCTG
>JAACDH010000164.1 GCA_009936995.1 Rhodobacterales bacterium | reverse complement strand
TCGTACAGCAGTGGCGGCCGCTCGACCACCCGCTTTCGCTCTGCTTTGACCACCCGGGCTGGTTGTTCCGTCACGGCCTTTCGAACTGCAGCCGCATCTTCTTCGCTCAGGCGCTCGGCGTTGGGAGCATCATCGTCATCTTTCTTCTTCCGAGGCTCTTTATCGGCCCCTCGGAACCACCAGGCCTTCCACGATTTTGGATCGTCGGCGAGATGCTCGGCGAAGAATGTTCCTTGTACGCGCCAAAACGCCTCGGGAACAAACGCATCAACCAGGGCGTCGCGCCCGACGATCATCGCCACCGTAGGCGTCTGCACCCGTCCTAGCGAGAGTAACGCACCACCCCCCGCATCTCGGGACGCGCAGGTCAGGGCCCGAGTGGCGTTCAAACCGACCAACCAATCGGCCTCGGATCGGCTGCGAGCGGCGTCGGCGAGGTTGTCGAACTCCATACCCGGTCGAAGTTTTCGCCATCCCGTCTTGATAGCCACGTCAGTGAGCGAGGAAACCCAGAGCCGTTCCACGGGTTTGTTAGACCCAATCATCTGGACAACGTAGCGAAAAATAAGCTCGCCCTCCCGTCCAGCATCACAGGCATTAACCAAGCCTGTGACATCGTTTTCAGTGATCAACCGTCGGAGTATGGCAAACTGTTCGTGGGCGCCCTTGCGAACTCGAAGGGCGAAGGGGCTGGGCAGCATGGGCAATGCGTCAAGAGACCACCGCTTCCAGGCGGCGTCGTAGTGACCGGGTTCTTCGAGTTCGCACATGTGCCCAAAGCACCAGGTGACACGCAGCCCGTTGCCCTCCAGATATCCATTCCGCCGCTGTGTGGCGCCCAGCACACGAGCCAGGTCACGCGCCACCGACGGCTTCTCGGCCACCACCACTCGCATGTTCCCCGGATAACCCGTATTGCCCCGCAAACGGGTTAGGTTGCGCGACTCGCTGCGGGTGGCCCCGTCAGAATTCGCTGACGACCGGCCTGAGAACAGACCGCAACCGACCTGATCCGGTTTGTACCGGCGTAGGGAAGCGAGAAACGGAGGCCAGCGATGGACGATCGTTATGAAATGTTTAACGGTGGACTGAGTCGTAAAATCGAGGTTGGAGAACTGAAAGTTCCCTTCCGTGAGATTCCAATCAGCACAGGCGAGACCCTCAAACTCTACGACACCAGTGGACCACAGAACATCGCACCCGGAGTTGGACTCCCCAAGCGGCGAGCCAGTTGGATCTCAAAGCGTAAGCAGCGGGGAGACACCAACTTCAGCCAACTCCACTACGCTCGCAAAGGCATGATCACCGAAGAGATGCAATTCGTCGCCATCCGCGAAGATGTCACCCCCGAGTTCGTTCGGGACGAAATCGCCGCTGGCCGAGCCGTCATCCCCTCCAGCATCTGCCATCCCGAAATTGAGCCGATGATCATCGGCCGCAACTTTCTGGTGAAGGTCAATGCCAACATCGGCAACAGCCGTGTCAGCTCTTCCATCGAGGAAGAGGTCGAAAAACTGCGTTGGTCGGTCCAGTGGGGCGCCGATACGGTCATGGACTTGTCTACGGGCGACGACCTCACCGAGACCCGCGAGCAGATCCTTCGGAACAGCCCAGTGCCCATCGGCACTGTGCCCATCTACGAGGCCCTCGAGCTAGTGAAGGGCAAGGTCGAAGATCTCAACATCGACATCTTCCTCGAGATCCTCGAGCGCCAAGCCAAACAAGGCGTGTCGTATTTCACCATCCACGCCGGCGTGCTGCTGCATCACGTCCCCATGACCGCCAAGCGCGTCACCGGCATCGTAAGCCGCGGCGGCTCCATCATGGCTAAATGGTGCTTACACCATCACAAAGAGAATTTTCTCTATACCGATTTCGATAAGATCTGCGAGCTGATGAAGCGCTACGATGTGTGTTTCTCTCTCGGAGATGGACTGCGCCCAGGCTGTATCGCCGATGCCAATGACGAGGCCCAGTTCGGCGAGCTCATTGCGCTTGGAGAGCTCACCAAGATCGCCTGGAAGCACGACGTCCAGGTGATGATCGAAGGCCCCGGCCACGTGCCCATGCACCTCATCAAAGAGAACATGGACATGCAACTGGAACACTGCCACGAGGCTCCGTTCTACACGCTAGGACCCCTCATCACTGACATCTCCCCTGGCTACGATCACATCAGCTCCGCCATCGGCGCCGCGATGATCGGTTCCTTTGGCTGTGCCATGCTCTGCTATGTCACGCCGAAAGAGCACTTGGGTTTACCCAACCGCGAAGACGTCAAGCAAGGCCTAATCTGCTACAAAATCGCGGCTCACGCGGCCGACCTAGCCAAGGGTCATAAGGGGGCGCAAGACCGCGACAATCTACTGTCCGAAGCCCGTTTTGAGTTCCGCTGGGAGGACCAGTTCAACTTGGCCCTCGACCCCGGAATCGCTCGCGATTACCATGACGAGACCCTTCCCAACGACGCCTCGAAGACCGCGCACTTCTGCTCGATGTGCGGGCCGCGCTTCTGCTCCATGCAGATCTCGCAGGAAGTTCGCGAATACGCCGCGGCTCACGCCCTCAAAGAAAGCGAAGTACTCCAAGCCGGTATGGCCGAGAAGTCCTCCGAGTTCAGTAAGTCCGGCGGCGAAGTGTACGTCCCCAACAAGTAGCGACGACCTGGATGTTCGCCCCTAATACTTAGGGGCGGCATCGACTACTGTGGCCTGCGAACAGCCACAACCGTAGTTCCCGCCACCACAAAGTCGCCGATGCTCAGCTCTACCGGCTGCTCGACTCGGGTCAGACCGTCGCGAGACGCGGAGATGACGTACGTGGGGCACCGCGGATGTAGCGGTGTGAGCTGAATAGAGTCGTCGACCAGCTGTAGCGCGGCCTGACGGCGTCCGGCCAAGGCACGATCGAGGGTGAATCCACCCGCACGAGCACGGGCAGCACGAGGCCCCGGGCACCAACGGATGTTGTCTTGGCCGCGGCGATCGGGAAAGGGCAGCCCTGGATGATTTGGCTCGCGACCGATCTCGGCCGTTTGACCACTGACCACGCCCAACCGCATCTCCGTGTCGGCGAGCAAAACGCCGGTATAACCCGAGTTCATAGTGAGGAACTCGAGGTCACCGATGGGGGTGTGAAGCTTAGAAGCGTGCTCCAGGGGTACAGCATCGCCCGACCCCAACGCCCGACCATTCAATTGGATACCGGGGGACAGCGCCTTAATGGACGCGCCCGACGAAGTCACTTCGACGCGTAACAACGCCCGAACGCTGCCATTGACCCATTGTCCATCGGGCAGTAAATCGTAAAAATAGCTGCTGATCACGTCGGAGAGCGGAACAGTCGGCAGCGCGAGCCCGCACATCACCATCTCGAGATCAGCGTGAAGTCCAACGTCGAGGACGATGGTGTCCGAACCGCTGGTGCGAACGACCACTTTTAGCGCATCTTGGACGGCCGTTTCGAGGGCGGCGGGCGTGCCGATCACCAAGCCGCGACCAGAATCAATCCACTGGTTGCGGTCTTCACCGGCGACATTGTAGGTAGAAAGCCATAAAGACGTGGGATCCAGCACGGGGAGGGAGTCGATGGCTTCCATTAGCGCCGGAGACCCAGGAAGGAAGCCTTCGAGTAAGATCACCGGTTCGGGTGGCAGAAGCGGCGGACGAGCACCCCGGCAATAGCGAATCAAGGTGCCCATCTTTACAGCGTTGGCGACAGATTCGGGCAGCCAGCAACGATGCTGCGGAACCGCACGGAAGATCTCTATTTCGTCCGGAATACCCTTGAGGCGAAAACGACCGACCGTTTCCCAGGGGATCTCTGCAGCGTTCATGCACACCCGAGTACCCAGACCAAACCAAATTTCGCCGGCAGGCGTCTTGCTGTTGATGCGGGCCGACAGGTTGACCGACTCGCCAAAGGCGTCGCCTTCGATCTCTTCGACATCGCCCGTGGTCATCGAGAGACGAATGGAGAGTCCATTGCGATCTTGAAGCGAATCTTGGATGTCAAGCGCAGCACGCAGTGCGTCTGTTGCGGCGTCAAAGAGACACATGAAAGAGTCTCCGAGGTTTTTTACCACCCGCCCACCGTGCTTGGCGACGATGGGAGCGACAAGAGCCTCGTGATCTCGCAGAATTTGGTGTAGTCCCTGTCGATCGGAACGAGAGACCTTGGCGGTGTAGTTTGCTAGGTCAGTAAAGACCACAGTACGAGTGGCGGTCCCCAAAGGGCAGCTCCAGAGTCACGGGGTAGCGTTTGGTGTGCAGCCAAACAGCCTGAATACGCGAAGCAAAGCCCCGTGCGAGGACAAGGTTACTCCCAGCGAATCACCGCGTCGAGCACCAACATAGAACTCCTCAATTTGCACCTACCCGAACGGGCCCATAGTTGGTGCCCAACCTCGGCGTAAGACAGCTTGCTTTAGTGCACTCCGCGTCTCCACACCCAAGGGACTCCCGTGTCAACATCACTTTCCATCAACATCAACAAATACGCGCTTCTCCGAAACTCACGGGGGCACGACCTACCGAACCTGCTGCAAGCGGCAAATGTTTGCATCGCTGCGGGCTGTCAGGGGATCACGGTGCACCCACGCTGGGACGAGCGACATGTGCGTCTCGATGACGTGCCATTACTGTCCGAGTATCTCAACGAGCACCATCCGAAGATCGAGTTCAACATCGAATGCGAAAACCGTCCCGAGCTCATCGAGATGGTACAGCACCTCCGCCCGCATCAATGCACGCTGGTTCCCGTCACTCCTGGAGAAGTCACCAGCGATCACGGTTGGGATCTCCCCCGCGAATCCACTGGATTGATCCCGGTCATCGCCCGGCTCAGGGCTGAGGGTATCCGCGTCAGCCTGTTCGCCGATTGTTCGCCAGCTGCCATGCCGTATTTCGCCCAAGTCGGCGCCGACCGCGTCGAGCTGTACACCGGCCCCTACGCTTGGGCGTGGGCCACCGATTCCCAGGAAGCGGCCACGACAGATCTGTGGAAGACCGCTAGGGCCGCTCGGGCGGTTGGTTTGGGCGTCAACGCAGGTCACGATTTGGATCGGCACAACCTCGCTGGCGTGAAAGGCCTCGATCTACACGAAGTGAGCATCGGACACGCGCAGATTTGTCGGGCCCTCGAGGTGGGCACCACGAAATCGGTACAAGAGCTTCTGGCTGCACTCTAGGCCGCTAGAGCCGTACGTGGACGGACTCGAATAACGAGATGGACTCAGTCGACATCTGCGCCCGCCAGGCCATGACCTCTACGCCCGCCTCAACAGCCGTACGCAGAGCATTTGCGTAGGTTGGATCAATGTGTTCGGCGGGTGAGATCACGTCGCCACCCTCGGTCCCGACATGGAAGAACAGTACCGCCCTCACCCCGTCACCCACCACCTGCGCCAGCTCCTCGACGTGCTTTGTGCCGCGCTGAGTCACCGCGTCGGGGAAGTAGATTTGGCGCCCCTCACGGAGGGTCGCGTTCTTGACCTCGACCCAGGCTACAGGGCCTCCCTCGGGGTTATCGAGGCACAGATCGAGGCGACTCTTGCCCAACTTCACTTCGCGCCGGTGGCGTGCGTATCCACGCAGCTCGGGAATTTTGTGATGGGCAATGGCCTCGGCCACCACGGCGTTAGGGCGAGCCGTGTTCACGCAGATCCAGTGTCCTGCGACGCGAATCTGCTCGACCGACCACGGCAGCTGTCGCTTAGGATTGTCGGATAGGGAGAGTCGAACTGGAGCCCGTTCCTCGGTGCAGGCGCGCATGCTTCCGGTGTTCGCTAAATGAGCGGTTATCTCGGTCCCATCTGGTAAAATCACATCACACAGGAAGCGTTTGTACCGTCGAAGGAACACCCCCTCTACCAGGGTAGTGGGATACCGCATCAGCGGATCTCGTAAATGCCGACCTTCAGATAGCGGCCTTCGGGGAAGTTCAACGCAGCCGGAAAATCGGGGGCTTGGCCGCCCCACCACAACAACCGAGCCTGACGGCCGGCCTTGCGAACCCCATCGGCGATGAAGCCCGAGAAGGCCTTCGGAGACATCTCGCCCTGGTTGCTGGCCGCAATGAGCCATCCGCCTTCATCCATCACGCGGCAAGCCGCTGCGACCAGACGTGGATAGTCGCGCTTGGCGGACCAAACCCCCACATCACTGTGGGAGAAGCTTGGCGGGTCGAGGATGATACGGTCGAAACTGCGGCCCGTGCGGCGATAGCGGTCGAGGGCCTTGAAGGTGTCCATCACATCGAAGTCGAAATTACCGGGATCGAGTTCGTTCGCCCGGAAGTTGGCCTCGGCACGGTCCAGGTACTTCGCAGACAAATCCACGGAAACCACATTACTTGCGCCGTTGAGCGCGGCCGCCACCGAGAAGGCACCAGTATACGCCAGCGTATGCAACACCGACGTGCCGCCCCCGAACGGCTCCCAGAAAGCCCGCACGTGGCGCATATCGGCGTACAGTCCCCCATCGC
>JAACDH010000163.1 GCA_009936995.1 Rhodobacterales bacterium | reverse complement strand
TTACGCCTACCACGGCGTACACCCGTTGTACATGTGGTACTGGGGTAGCAACGCCATGGACCATGCGGCCAAGATCATCATCGTGGGTGGCGACGTAAAGGCCGTCCGACGTATGGGATTTACGCCGGCATCGACCATGAATGACGCACTCGAGATCGCCAGCGATGTTGTTGGCCCTCAGCAAACGATCACCCACCTACACAACCCGCCGGTCGTTATGGCCGACGTCATCTAAGCGTGCAGGACCACCGCCGACCATCGAATTGTTACGTCCCCAGGGGAAGTAACAATTGGGGAAGTGAGAACTGATGCCGCAACCGTTGATCGGACGCCGCAAGGTCGCCCTCTTGGCGAAAGGTGTCGCCGGGCGCGCCCGCAGAGAGATACGCCCACCAAAACTTGGCTTCCCGTATGCTGCACCGCCTGTCCCTGCCTCTGTCGAAATACTCGACGACAACAGCAACATCGGTGCCAACTACGACACTGAGTGGGCCCGCCGCCCGTCTGCACGCATCGCCCGCAGCGCCATCGTCGAGACCATTCTTCGCCCGTGGATCTCTGTAATCGCCAAGCCTGATCGCCAGGGCTACGACCAGCTTCGCTCACTAGACCCGAAACAGCATGCTCTGTTCGTGGCCAACCACCACAGTCACCTCGACACATCCCTTTTGCTGACCTCGATCCCGCTGCCGTGGCGGCACAAACTCGTCGTCGCTGCTGCATCGGACTACTTCTTCGACAAGCGCATCAAGGCCACCATGTCCGCCCTTACCATCGGGGCCTTCCCGATCAATCGCCACAGCATGGGTCGAGCATCGGCCGACCAAGCCGCGGAGATCGTCGATGCCGGCAATAGCTTGTTGATATTTCCCGAAGGCGGCCGCAGCCCCGATGGCTGGGGGCAACCGTTCAAGGGTGGCGCCGCTTATCTCGCGTTGCGGTGTGAGATTCCGATCGTGCCGATTTATTTGGCGGGCACCGGACGCATCTGGCGTAAAGGCCAGCGGTGGCCGAAGCCGTCGACGACCACGGTCATCTTTGGCGATCCGATCTGGCCTGCCGAAGGCGACAACACTCGCCGGCTGAACACCCGCATCGAGTCGGCAGTCGCCTCGTTGGGCGACGAACTCGCAACCGACTGGTGGCAGGCTCGCAAGCGATTCCATCAGCAGGGTTCCCCTTCTATGTCCGGACCCAAGGCTTCATCTTGGCGCCGGGCCTGGGCACTTGGCGATCGCAGCCGACGCTCTCGCAAGAAGCCGGTGTGGCCCCGTTAACGATTTGCAATTGAACTACCTTCCCGGTCCAGCCCGTGGATTGGACAAGGACGTGGCCAGGCACTCGCGTCGCTGTGGGTGTCCGGCTAGTAGCTACAACAGCGCACGTCATCCAGAACCTGATCAACAGAGGAACCCTGCCAGCAACATCTTTGGATACATCTCATTGCTGTGCATCGGCCCGGCGCCGCGCATCGGCCCGGCCTTGACAGCCACGCGCTCACCGGAGCGACCCGAGTGCTGTGCAGCATCCTGGTGCCAGCCGGCTCAGACGGCGCTTCGATCGACGAGATTGCCGATGGTTACCGAAACGAGTGCCGCCCTCGGTCGAGGAAGGTCGCATTGCGCGTCTCGGCGTCGCTCCGAAACCCTCAGCCACCCAAAGGCTGGGACATTGTGTCCCTCAACGGCGGGTTTCGTTTGGTTCCTGGAGGGTCAGCGAACAGGCGAGCGTGTTCGGCTTCGGTGCCAGCTGAGCCGTGGCCCAGCGGCCCGCAAGCGCAGCGAACAAGAGCGGCAACATCGGCCCGGAGGCATCTGGGCTCGCACCAAACCGCGCGGCCTCCTGGCACCGGCTTCGTCGATGTGAGGCGTGTCGAACAGCTTCGCAGATCAACCGGCCATGGCTTGGCCGACATCGACCGGATCAGTGGCCGTGATCGGTGTGCAGGAGTGGCCGCAGTAGACATCGTCGACGCTGCCAAATATAACGATCGCCAACCTGGTGTCACCAGCGCGTCGAACTAGCTGTCGGTCAACGCGACGTAGACCTGAGCGGCCACGACGGCACCGCTGCCGAGCGTGACCTCCACCGAGCGACGTTCGTAGCCCGCCCCTTCGAAATCGTCGATCTCACGCCACCGATTGGCGAGCTGCGACGACCGCAAAACAGCCACCTGAACCAACCCGCCGCTCTCGTCG
>JAACDH010000013.1 GCA_009936995.1 Rhodobacterales bacterium | reverse complement strand
TCGCCGGTGTTAGGTTGGCGCCCGTGCGCATACAAACCCGCCAACTGACCCGTGTATTCGGCGCCGTCCAGGCCGTGGACCACCTCGATCTACAGATTGAGCAGGCTGGAGTGGTTGGGTTGCTGGGTCCCAATGGTGCCGGAAAAACCACCACAATGAAGATGCTAACTGGCGAACTTCCCATGACGAGCGGTCGGGCGTTGGTGTGCGGCTACGACGTCCTTGAGCAGCCGTTGCAGGTGAAATCCCGCGTGGGCTACTTGCCTGAAAAACCTCCGATTTATCCTGCGCTTCGCGTGGGGGAGTTCCTGCGCTTTGCGGCGGATCTGCGCGGCGTTCCGATCGGGAGAGTGGCGTCCCGGGTGGGTGAGGTGATGGAGCAGGTCGGTCTGACGGGCTGGGAACGCCGCAATTTGGGAGGCCTGTCTAAAGGCTACCGGCAGCGGGTGGGATTGGCCCAGGCCATTCTGCATCTGCCCGAACTGCTCATCCTCGACGAGCCAACCTCCGGTCTCGATCCCGCTCAACAAGCTCAGATTCGGGCGCTGATTGCCAGCCTGGGTGAGCGGAGGTTGGTGCTGTTGTCCACGCATAAGCTTGTCGAAGTAAGCCATTTATGCGAACGCGTGTTGCTGATGAATCACGGCCAGCTTGTCGGAGATGGCACGGTTCAGACGTTGGCTGAGGAAGCAGGGGCCCACGGGTGGGTCGAGCTTAGGGTGCTGGGCGACGAAGATCTAAGCGCCCAGCTCTCGGCCTGTTCCGAGGTCGAATCGGTGCGTCGTCTCGCCAGCGGTCGCTACCGGCTGACCGGAAGCCCACTGCTGGTGTCGGCGATCGCCGAGATGAGCACGGCGAACCACTGGTCTCTTCAGGCGCTTGCACCCCACGCCACCTCTCTCGACGACGTCTTCCGCGCGTTGGTTGCACCATGAGCGCCCGGCCCAGTTGGTTTCGAGCGCTGTACACACTTTGGCGAAAAGAGCTGCTGGTGGCGTTCGTTTCACCGGCCGCATGGGTATTTGTTTCCGGCTTCCTCCTGCTCGCGGGCGGTTTTTTCACGGTGGCAATTGCAGGCAATGGTGCGGCGTCTCTGCGGGGTGTGTTGCCCAACTGGACCGTCTTGTTGGTCTTGGGCGCACCGCTGCTGACGATGGGCGCCTTCCCACAAGAACGGCGGGACGGCACCATGGCGCTGTTGAACACGGTGCCGGTGTCCACGCCGGTCCTGTTGGTGGGTAAGTGGCTGGCGGCTTGGACCGTATTGGGGACCTTGGTCGTCCTGACCCTGCCGCTCACGGCGGTGTTGTGGCTGTCTGGCCCCCCCCACGTGGGCGCCCTAATGACCACCTATCTAGGACTCTTCCTTTGTTCGGGACTCTTTACGTCGATGGGCGTGCTGGCGTCATCGCTCACGCGCGACACCACAGTGGCCGCTGTGCTTACCTTGGTCGGCTTGGTTCCGCTCTGGGTGGCAGGCGCTGCCGCGTCGCTGGGGGTTGTTGGCCAAAGTAGTGGATTAGTAGCGATTTCTCTGGGCCATCACTTGCACAGCTTCTCGGTGGGCGTGCTGGACAGCGGCGACATCGCCTGGTTTGTGGCCGGGATGATGGGCTGCATCGGACTCGCCTGGCGTGTTCTCGAGGCGCAACGATGGGCCTAAGTGCGCTGAATCGCCGGTTCGCGACAGGACTGAATGCCCTGGTTTTGGCGTTGTGCATGTGTGGAATCCTCGGGCTCCTCGCGCGCCTCGCGGACCATCATTCCGTACGCAGCGATTGGTCGGCCTACGGCTCCGCGACGTTGGGCGATGAGCTGTTGGCCACGTTGAACCGTCTCGAAGCCTCGGAGCAGCCGGTTCTGATCACCGGATTCTCTGTGCAGGCACGAGATACGCGTTCTGCGGACCAAGACCGCCAGCTCCGTGACTTTCTGCGGGTGCTAGACGACCATTCCACGGCGATCGAGACACGGTTTGTGAACTTCGACCGAGATCCACTCCAAGCGAAGCGCCTCGACGTGACGACCTACGGGACCGTCGTGGTTCAAGTCGGGGAAAATCGTGTCGATCTGCGGGGCAACACCCTGTTCCGACGCGTGGGAAGTGGTGCCGAGGCGCGTGTCATTTGGCAAGGGGAGACGCCCTGGAATCGTGCGTTTTCTCAAGCGCTTCAGCCCGAGCCCGTGGTGATCTACGCGTTGCGAGGACACGGGGAGTCGCTGCCCTTCGAACGTGGACTGGGCGAGCTGCGCGGTTTGGGCGAGATGATCTCCGGCCTGGGCTGGACCCAGCGCGCGCTCAATCTGCTCGGCGATGGCGCTCCGACTGTGCCCAACGATGCCGCGGCCGTGCTCATCCTGGGGCCAGAGCATCCGATGACACCCGGAGAGCAGCAGGGCCTCCAAGACTATTTGGTCCGTGGGGGTGCCGTCGGCATATGGCTCGAAGAACCCAGTCAGTTCCCCACTTTCATGAGTGGGATGGGCATCTCTATGGACGGTGGCATCGCCATGGACCCAGCGTCGCTGCACCCCTGGGAAGACCGTCCGCTTTTGCATCCCCGACATCACCCCATGACCCAGGGTTTGCTGGGAGAGTCGGCGCCTGTGATCGCCATTCATGCGTCGGCGCTGAACGCTCGGCCGGTGTCGGGGGTTCAAGCAGACGTGGTGTTGAGCACATCCAGTCGAGGATGGGCCGAGCGGGGGGCTTTTGGACCCGCGGTGTTTGAGCCCACCGTTGATGACGCGGGTCCTGTAGCCGTGTCATTGGCGTTGCGGATTGGTTCGTCGGGGCGTCTTTGGGTCACCGGAGACCTTGACGTCATTGGAGATGAGCTGTTGTCGAACGGGCCTGGAAATCGTGCATTTGGCTTGGCCGGTTTACGCTGGTTGGTCAAAGGGGAGGCACACACCACGGCCGTTCGTGTGTCTGCGGCTGTCTCTAGATAGTCCATGACGCCTCGACAACGAACCGGAGTCCAGTGGTTTGCGGTGTTGGTGTGGCCTGGGTTCTGGCTGTGTCTTGGCACTGCATTGGTCTGGCGCAGGAGGAGCACATGAGCGCCACCCGGCGTGCGATTCCGACGTTTTTTGTTTTGATTGTGGTGGCGACACTGTTTTGGTGGGGGACGCCTAGTGCAGAGGTCGCAACCCCCGCGCTGGATGCCCAAGTATTGGCTTTCGAGCAGGCCGATCTGCAGGGAATTCGTGTGGTGCGCCCGACGGGCGAGCTTCACTTTCTGCGCCAAGACGGAACGTGGACAGCGCCGGGTGAGGACTGGGAACCCTCGACGACCATGATGCGGCGAATTGCGTATCAGCTGCACGACCTGGATGCCCGGGCCCAAGTTGCCTTGGCGGATGCCGACCTCAGTGCCTATGGGATGGGTGTAAACGCCATCCAGGTTCACCTTGAGCTTACCGAAGGAAAAACGTTGTCTTTGGAGGTTGGTGGGCCAAACCCCTCTGGGGTGAGCTGGTATGTGCGACGGCTGCCGGAAGGTCCGGTCGTGGTCGTAAAAAAAGCAGCTGTGGACTATCTTTCTCTCGACGTAGAGGCCTTCCGTGAAGCGCGATAATCGTCACAGCACACCGTGGCGAACTGTTACATCTCAATGGGTGCATTGCGCGCCCACTTCGGATAGCTTCGGCCCATGAAAACACTGCCTGTCTTGCTGCTCGTGGCCGCGTGTGGAGGGTCCGCCGAGGTCGTCTCCAACGCGCCGTCGGGTCCTGTCTCCGATACCATCACCCTGATGTACCAAAGTCGCGTGGACGGTGAGATCGAGCCCTGTGGTTGACCGAAGAAACCCATGGGCGGTCTGTCCAGAAGAAACACGGTTATCGAGAATCAACGCCAGCGAGGCCCCCTGATGGTGGTCGACGCGGGCGGTAGTCTGGTCGCGCATTCGGTGAATGCCGATCAAATTGGGCAGCACGCCCTCGAGCAACGGCGTCTCAAAGCCGATCTCATCGGCGAGGCCTATGCGCAAGCGGGCATCGACGCCATGGGCTTGAACGCCGCCGACTGGACCCTCGGGGGTTCTTGGGTGCGCGAGATGGTGACCAAGCACGACTTACCCGTGTTGGCGGGAAACTTGTTCTGTGAAGGTGAACCACCGTTCCCCGGCCATAAAATCGTCGAAGTGGCCGGTCGCCGAGTTGGCGTGGTCGGAATCACGTTTGGCGCCGTAGATGGCTGCGAGGTCACTGATCCAAGGAGGTCCCTCGAGACGTCCATCGCGGCGGTGGGAGACGTCGACTTGGTGTTGGCTTTGGCGCCGGGGAACGAGCCCACCAAGCTGGGATTAGCCCTCGAGGGCAAGCCGGTGTTGGGCATCGACCTGCTACTCGATGGTCGCGGCCGCCACAGCTACCGCTCCCCCGACAACATGAGTGGTGTCTGGATGATGGGCGCCGGCAGCCGCGGAAAGTCGGTCGGTCAGGTGGATTTTGTGTGGACGGAGGGGGCAACTCAGTGGGCCCCAGCCGGACAAGAGAATCAGAATCAGGTCAAGCTCCAGCGGGCCATGCAGCGGCTCGCTTCTACGCAGAAGCGGTTCGACGAGGAGAAAGATCCGCAGCGGAAGTCTCGCTGGGGTGCCCAGGTCGAGGCCTACGAAGCGCAGCTGGCCACGCTTCAGGTCGAGCTCGACAAGCCCGTAGAAGATACGTTCAACCTGTTCGCGGGCTCTGTGGTCGACTTGGATAAGTCTGTGAAAGACCACGCAGCGACCCACGATTTGGTCGACAATGCTAAAGAGAATATGAGTG
>JAACDH010000162.1 GCA_009936995.1 Rhodobacterales bacterium | reverse complement strand
GGAACCCTGGTCGGCGCCTTGGTGGTCTGGGCGGTGTTAGCGGCTGGCGCGGTCGGTCTAATCGTGCTGCTTCGCGATGCGGGTATCGCTCCGCTATGGGTGGGAGCAACGGCCTTCGTTTTGCTCGAGCTAGGTGGCGTATGGGCGTGCCGAGCTCACATCCCGGCGCCCTCGGGGACCAAGCGGGTGAGCGTCGTCGTTTTGGCGGTTCGGGGACTGCTCGCAGGTAGCGCTATCGCTGTCGCCGGTGGGCTGGCAGCGTGGGGCGGTCCCATGTTGGCGGGCATGGCCTCGGTCTTCCCGGCCATCTTCCTCACCACCATGGTGTCGGTGTGGTGGTCGCAGGGCCGGGCGGTGTCGTTGGGTGCCGTCGGACCGATGATCTTGGGCTCGGGTGCCGTGTCGGCCTTTGCGCTGGCGGCCGCCTGGTCGATACCCGCCTACGGACCAACCGTGGGCGGTGTGTTCGCTTGGTTTGTGGCCTCGTGTGGCGTGACGGTTCCAGCGTGGATGTGGCTGCGACGCTGACCGTTTAAGCTCGATTAAGGGGTGTGTTCCTTCGTTGGCTCTCGGGTTAAACCGAAGGAGTTGACCGCCCCGTTCACACTATGGAACAAGTTCTCTCGTCCGATGTGGTCTAGGGTACCGCTGGCCTCCAGGATGGTCATAAGCGGCGAAGACAGCTCGGCGATGATCAAGCGGGTGCCGGCGTCGCGAAGCTCGTCGGCGATGAGCTCAAGGATTTCGAGGGCCGTAGCGTCTAGGTCATTGACGGCGATGAAGTCGAGGATGACGCCGTCGGGGACGACCTCGCGCTCGTTGGAGATGTGCTCAATGGCATCTTTCAGGACCGGTGCGTTGGCGAAGTACAGGGACTCATCGATGCGGAGGATGATGAGATCGGGATCGATACGGGCGTCGGGGTGTCGGATGACGTCGCGGTAGTGCGTGGTTCCAGGCTCGCGGCCAAGCTCGACGATGTGCGGTGTGGAGGTGTGCAGCAGGTGCATTGCCAAGGAGCTGCCAATACCGGACAGGATGCCAATCTCGACGCCGAAGAGCAGCGTGGTGATGAAGGTGAGGACGAGGGCAAGGGCGTCGCGGTTCTTGAAGTCCAGCAGGCGACGGGGCTCCTCGAAGTCGACGATACCGACGACCGCGACCATGATGATGGCGGCGAGCGCGGGCTTGGGCAAGTGCGTGAACGCCGGCGCAAACAGCATCAAGGTGAGCAGGACGGAGCCCGCGGTGATCAGTGCGCCGATCTGGCTCTGCACGCCCGCCTGGGCGGCGACGACGGTGCGGCTGATGTTGCCCGTGGTCACAAAACCACCGAACAAGCCACCAAACAGATTGCCGAAGCCCACCGCATTTAATTCTTGATTGGCGTTGACGTCGTAGCGGTGCTGAAAGCCGTACGTCTTGGCGACGCTGATGGACTCCATGAACCCCACCCAGGCAATGGCCACGGCGTGGGGTACGAGAGCACGGACGACTTCGAAGTCAGGGAGGGTTGGGAGCTTTGGGCGGGGCAGGTCGGCTTGGACTTCGCCGACAATGGTGACGCCGTGCTCGGAGAGACCGAACGCGACGCTGATGAGGGTGGAGACCGCGACCAGCAGGAAGGCGGCGGGCCACTTGGGGGCGAACCGCTTCATGGCGATGAGGGCGCCGATGCAGGCTACGGACAGCACGACGGTGAGAGGATGGGCGTTGGGGGCGGCTTCGATGGCGTGCCCCATCACCGCGAAGAAGTTGCCGTGGGGGATACTGACGCCCATGGCCAGGCTCAATTGCGAGGCGGCGATGATTAGGGCGGCGGCAGACATGAAGCCGTTGACGACCGGGCGGGAGATGAAGTTGACCAGCACTCCCAGGCGAGCCAGCCCTAGGGCCACCTGAACCGCGCCGACCATGAACGCGAGTAGGATTGCTATCGTGAGCCACTCCTCGGAGCCCTGGGTCGCAGCGGGAGAGACCATCATCACGGCCTGCGCGGTCATCAGCGAGATTAGGGCGGCGGGTCCCACCGAGAGCTCGCGACAGGTGCCGAGAAAGGCATAGACGGTCATGGGGACGATGGACGCATACAACGCCACCTCTGGGGTGACGCCCGCGAGCAAACCATAGGCAATGGCCTGCGGGATAATCATCACCGCGACGGTGAGTCCCGCTTGAACATCTTGGCCGAAGGCACCACGAGTGTAGTGGCCTTTGAGGTTGAGTATGGGGAATAGGCCCTTTAAGGCGTTCAACAACGGACCTCCGCAACAATTTCTGTACACCGATCAGGTTAACGTCTACCCCCTGGTCCGGATTTCGGATGAGATTTTAATGTCGGGTATTTCGACGTGCTACTTTAGCCGAATATCGATGGCACTGGCCATGTCAACAGCAGACCTTGTGCGATACTTCCGTACGACCCTTCGAGACGCCTGGGAAGCCATGTCCATCCGCTCCGACCTCGACCGCGACGGCTTCGCCTTGGTAGCCGGCGTGCTCACCCCAACCGAAATCGACGACTTGGGTCGTGCCTTCGACGGTCTGGTCGATGTGGCCCGGACCTTGTCGGGAACCACCGAAGTCTCTGGGAGTCAGGTGGTGATGCAGCCGGACCCCTTTGTGTTGCAGCGGGTGGTTTGGTGCGGTGGTTTGTCCCCGGTCTTGGCCAAATACGGACACGATCCACGGATTCTGGGGCTGGCATTTCAAGCCCTGGCTTCTCATCGTCTCACGCAGATCATCCAACAGGCGCACTTCAAGCTACCCGGCGACGGCCTGGACTTTTCTCTTCACCAAGATGCGTCCAATCGGCGCTATGGTACCGACCTCTGGACCGATGTGGATGGACGTGGCAGCTTCGTTCAGATCGCCATCCCCATCGACCCTATGGGCCCCGAGAATGGCGGACTTCAGTTGGTTCCGGGCAGTCATAAGCTGGGTTTCATCGCCGACCCTGCCACCGGCGCGTTGCCCGAAGGTGCGGTCGACCTCGGCCGGGTCATTACCCCGCGGGTTCGGCCGGGAGACGTGCTACTTCTCGGACCGTTCACTATTCACGGGAGCGGACCCAACCGCAGTGACCGGTCCCGCCGCTTGTTCATTCAGGGTTACGCGCTGCCTGGCGCAAACCATCGCAACTACCCCGGCTGTGGAACGGGCGTTGAACGGACGGTTTAACCCTCGAGCTTCTCGATAATGATCTCGATGAACGCGTCGCGACTGAAGTCGCGGTACTGGTGGCTCTCTTCGAACCAGCCCACCAGCGCATCGGCCTCGCCCTTCTTGATAATACGCAGGGTGGCAGGGTGTTCTTGGCAGATTTTCACCATCCGACCCATGACACCATCGCCAGAAGGGTCGTTGGCGTAGCGGCTTCGGAGCCAGGTGAACACGAAGTAGACCAGGGTTGGGTCGGCCGCCTGAATGAGCTGAAAGGTGTCCCAGATGTCGCGCCGACCGAGCTCGATGCTCTCGACCAAGTGCAGCGCTTCCCGTATTTCAACTTCGAAGGACATGGACTCTCCTACAACTAGGGTATCGCTGTGGGTCGGGCTGTGCTTGCGCTATGACACCACGCGCGGCAGTTCTCCCAGATACGAGGAATCCCCATGCACGTCCACACGCCACTCCTTCGGTCCACCCAAATCTCGCAGCTCCGACAGATGGATGTGTGGCTTAAAATGGAGTCTTCGCAGCCCTCTGGCTCGTTCAAGATGCGGGGAATCGGCCGTGCCGCCCAACGTGCGGTTGCCAATGGCGCGTGTCGATTGGTCAGCTCCTCGGGCGGAAATGCCGGCCTCGCCGTGGCCCATGCGGGCCGAATACTCCGGGTACCGGTGCTGGTGGTGGTTCCCCGTCGAACCCCGGTAAATATGCAACATCGAATCGCCGATCAAGGTGCTCAGGTCCTAGTTTATGGGGAGGTCTGGGACGACGCCCATCGGCGGGCGATGGTGGAGGCGGAATCGGGTGGTACGCTCATTCACCCCTTCGACCACCCAGACATCTGGGAGGGCCACGCCACGATGATCGACGAAGTCGCGCTAGCGATCGATCGACCGGGCAGCGTGGTGGTATCGGTGGGCGGTGGTGGGCTTCTGGTGGGCGTTTTGCAGGGCTTAGAAGCGGCAGGATGGGCAGATGTGCCCGTACTCGCCGTCGAGACCCATGGTTCGGCGTCTTTGGGGGCGGCGATGGCCGCCGGTCGGCCCACTCGGTTGGACGAAATTCGCACGGTGGCGCTCAGCTTGGGCGCCAAGCAGGTCGCGGACGAGGCCTTGCGGTTGGCCTTGATACGCGATGTCACCCCCGTTCAGGTGTCG
>JAACDH010000161.1 GCA_009936995.1 Rhodobacterales bacterium | reverse complement strand
CCTAGGCCGAGAGTGGGAAGGAACGGAAGCCAAGGTAATCGATGTGCCCGCGAGTGAGCTGGATGCCATCGCAGCCTGTGCGTTCTGCGACGAGCTTGGCACCGACTCCGCCACCGAAGTGTGGCGGCGCGAAGGCGTGCGCCGGGTCATCGAGTATCGCGTCGAGCGGCCGCCCCAGCCCGGTGTCCTTGACGACGACTCGGTGGTGCTGGTTACAGGTGGCGGACGCGGAATATGCGCGCGTATTGCCACCGAGATTGCCGTTCGCGGAACGGTGCGTCTGGCGCTGGTCGGACGCGGCGCTGCCGGCGAGAAGGCCCTGGATGAGAAGGTGGAGAAGGCGCGGATCAAATCCGAGCTGAAGGCCGCTGGCGAGCGTGGAACGCCCGCTCAAATCAACCAACAGCTCAATCTGCTGAGAAAGGCCGAAGAGATTCGCGTCACCCTCGAAGGGATCCGGGCGCTGGACTGCGCGGTCACGTATTACCGCGCCGACATGGCCGACCCGAACGTGGTCAAAGAGCTGGTGGAGCAGGTAGAGAGCGATATGGGACCGGTCGATTACTGCATCCATGGTGCTGGCGCAGAAGAGAGCCGTCTCATCCAAGACAAGGACGACCAGGCCTTCCACCGGGTGTTCGATGGCAAGGCCGTTGGCGGCCAATCGCTTATCGACGCGCTGCCTGAGGGCTGCTTCTTTGTCAGCATGGGCTCTGTTGCGGGCCGGTTCGGAAACCCTGGTCAGGTGGACTACGCCGCAGCAAACGATGCCATGGCGCGACTGTGCCTCACCCGCCCGCGATCTCTGCACGTCGACTGGACGGCCTGGGATGATGTGGGCATGGCCGCTCGTGGCGGCATGAAGCACCTGCTCGAAGAGCGCGGCGTGGACATGCTTCCCGCGGCGGCCGGCGCTGGATTGCTCGTCGACCTGATGGCCGCACGCATCACGGGAGAGGTTGTGGTCGCGGGAGGTCTGGGCGACTTCTTGCCCGCACCCAGTCATCGCTTGCTCGATCGCGTCGAGATGGACGGCGACATCGTACGCGCCTTCCACGAGCTCACCCTCAAGAGGGATCCCTGGATTCTCGACCATTCCATCGACGGCGTGGCGGTGCTTCCCGGTGTCATCGGCCTCGAGATGATGGCCGCTGCGGGGGCGCTCTGCGTTCCTGGATTGGACTACGTCGGTGCGCAGAATGTGCGTTTCAACGCGCCGGTCAAGGTCCACGGAGACCGAGTCACCGACGTGCTCGTCGAAGCGGCCCCTACGACCCGTCCGAACGAGATTCGCGCTCGCCTCATCTCGGTTCGCACGCTGCGTACCGGGCGGGTCGCCCGTACCGAGCACTTCAGCGCCACGCTGCTGTTCGGCGACGCCTCGGTCACCGAGTCCCTACCGAGCGCCTTCCTCCCCGACGAGCCGGTCAGCCAGTCGGAGGTGTATGCACGGTTCTTCCACGGCCCAATCTTCCAGGTGTTGCGTCAGGTCTTTGGCGTCTCCGAGGACGGCTTGGTCGCCGAGGCGTCCGTCGAGCCGGGCAAGATCGCCGATGGCCTGATTACCGAGCCGCTCGTGCTCGAGTCCGCCTTCCAAGCGGCGGGTTTGCATCAGATGATTGTGGGCAACAAGTCGGGACTCCCCATGGAAATCGACGAAGTTGTGTTGCTTGGCCGTGCCGTGGTTGGCCAACCGTACGCGCTAACAGTGCGTCTTTGCGGAGAGCACTATGACGTCGACGTGGACAGTACCGGTGGGCCGCTGATGCGCATTCGCGGGTTCCGTCTCATCGAGCGCGGTCCGTTGCCGGCCGGAGATCAATTCCCCGTGCCCGAAGAGGGGCGTCCCGTGTGCTTCCCGTTGGAGAATGGTGCGTCTTCGTCCAGTGGAGATCGAACCATCGCCCAGTCCATGCCGACCGATCGGCCTTCGGATTGGCTCGCTGTCGACGAACTCGAGGTGCTGCGCGCCCGCGGAACGGCCCGACGTATTCGCGATCGTTTAGCTGGACGCATCGCCGCCAAACGCGCCCTGTCTGAGCTGACGGGCGTGGCCCCGCTGGACATTCGCATCCACAGCGCCGACTCCGGTGAACCCATCGCTGTCGTGCCTCAGTGGCCGGGCGTTCGGGTGTCGATCTCTCATCGCGAGGGGGTGGGCGTTGCTGTTGCTGTCGACGGCGGCCGGACTGGCGTGGACCTCGAGACCATCGAAGCGCGACCCGAGCACTTCGCCCAGACGTGGTTCTCGGATGCTGAGCGTCTTTTGTGCGGCGTTGACGCCGTGCGCCAGACCGCCCTGTGGTCTGTGAAAGAGGCTGTGCTCAAGGTGCTGGGCACCGGCATGGCGCTGTCGCCCCGAGACATTCAGGTAAGTAGCCTCCGAGATGGTCGCGCGTTGATCTGCCTCCACGGCGCAGCGGCGCGCCGGTTGACCCAGCTTGGCGGCGGTCAGATCACGGTTTCGTGGGTCGTCTCAGGACCGGCTTCGTTGGTCGCGGAGGCCAGAATCGCCGCCTGAGTCTTGGTAAGAGGTTGGCAATTTATTTTTCGTCTGGGATGATGTGTCCATGATTCTAACAGAACTCGATGGCGGCACGGTTATCCACCGCCTCTCAACGCCAGAAGACATCGAACGGTGGCGTCCAGGATTCATTGGCGCCTACCAGACTGTGTTTGCGGGCTTCCCATACTTCGAGCGGTTTTACCCGGATGAGGCTCAGGGAATCTATAAGAAACTCACTTCCGCGCCCAACAATATTACGTTGTTGGCCACGCGGGGCGACCAAGTGCAGGGATTTGGTGTGGGTATTCCGCTCACCAGTAAGCGCTCCGTCGCCAACCAAATGACTGGCCTGGTTCCGCTTCAACACACGTTCTATCTCGCCGAGCTGGGTGTTCTCCCCGAGTATCGCGGTCAACAAATTGGACGCACCTTGGTCCGCGAGCGCCTGCGCTTCATCGATCCCGATTGCTATAGTCACGTCGTGCTCCGCATCAGCACGAACAACACGCCGTCTAGCGAGATGTATCGGGCGATGGGCTTTACCGAGATGGGCGTGTACATGAACGTGAACTCGCTCCGCACCGACGGTCAGGTCAACAGCGACCGTCGCTTGTTCATGTCTCGGATGTTGTCGCAGGTAGACTTAGACGGCCTCATTCCCAAGAGCACCCCGTAGGCGCTAACGATCGTTTTCAGCTCGACAGCAAGATTGGGACGATCGCTTGGATGCCCGGTGGAGCCCGGTCTACTTCGGGGACTTCATCCCCGAAGAGGGCAGCGTGGTCACGGTGGGGTATCCGGCAATTCAGTGTCTTCGGCGTCTAAATATCCCAGGGCCTCTAGGGCTTTTTGCGTAGAGGGTGGCATCTGTGGCGCTCTGTGAGCCGGACTTTCGGCATCCCAGCGGTTCAGCATTCGCATGAGTGTGGGGCGTACGCCCTCGTGTTCGCCGTGGTCGTCCGCATAGAACGCGTACGCTAAGTTGTAGGAGGGGGCTCCCTGGACACCCCATCCGCCAGCGCGGACCGCGCGGTACAGGCCCAGGTTATTCCAGTCGGTGGTGGACTCGTACAGACGGGGGCGAGTGGCCTCGGAGAATGCAGGGCGCACGGGATGCTCGGGCCAACCATGCTCATCGAGGAGCGGCCCCGGTCGCACCAAGTCCCAGAAGTCGAGGCCGTCGCCGAGGGTGCGGTCCAGACCGAGAGTCCGTTCGAGGGTAGGGGCCAAGCCAGACATCGTCGCTTGGCGTTCGACCACAGAATGGGAGGCGATGGCGACGCCGTAGCCGTGCATGATGAGCGGTACCCGAATGGACCCGCGACCCACGTCGTTTCCGTGGGACCATGCGAACTGCGGCTCGTCGGCGAGGGACTCTCCGTGGGCGGCGGTGACGACAACCAGCGCTTCGTCCAGGAGTCCCCGTTTGGTGAGGGCGTCGAGCAGCACGCCGATCTGCGCGTCGACGTAGGACACTTCGCCCAAGTAGCGACCGGCCAGGAAGCGCTGATGGGCCGGATCGGCCTTTTGATTGAAGATGGCGCGGGCGAGCTCGCGGGTGGGCGCGTTGGCCTGCCGCCAAGCGCCGTCGTAGCTGGGATCGGTGTATCGGTCGAGGTAGGGTGGCGGCGCGCTGTAGGGTGCGTGGGCGTCGTAGAAGTGCACAAACAGGAACAGAGGTGCCGTGTCGTCTGTGTGGGCGTCTACGGCGGCTAGGGCCCGTTTAACGACGTTGTCTGCGCTGGCCTGGTAGATGTCGGCCACGTGATGGGGCAGATGGTCGTCGTAGACGTCGAAGCCACGGTTTAGGCCCATGGAGGACTCGAGGGCCGCGGAACCGAGGATGGCGACGGTGCTGTAGCCAGCGGTCTGCAGCCTCTGGGCCAGGGTAGGGATGGCCGGGTCTACCACATAGCCGTTGCGAACCACGCTGTGGCCGTGGGGGTCGAGTCCGCTGAACATCGAGGTGTGGCTGTTGAGCGTCGTTGGCGCGTGGGCGTAGAAGCGCTGGAACCGAATGCCGTCGTTGGCAAGTGCGTCCAAGTTGGGACTTACCGGCGGCGCGCCAGAGGGTGCGTCGGGGATAGTGCCGTAGCAAGACAGTGCGTCGGCTCTGGTGGTGTCCATGGAGATGAGCACGAGGTTCGGCGCCGCCCAGGACAGCGATGTGAGGAGGAGCCACAACATGCTGTGCCGGATAACACTCCTCAATCCCAATCGCGAGAGGTTCACGGCGAGCTTTCGATGCTGGCTTACCTTCACTTTGATCCAAAGAAAAAGCCGCTCGACCCAGGGGTCGGAGCGGCTTGGATTCGAGACGACGAACCTTAGAGTTCGTTGTCTTGAGCGGCGAGCAAGTCGTAGGAGACGTACACCTCGGAGAGGGCCGTGGGAACGAACTCGGTAAAGACGATGCTGTTGCGAACATCGTTGTAGATCCAGTCGACCTCTTCTTCGAAGGTGTAGGTGACGCCAGCTTCGACGACCTCGACCACGATGGTGCCGGGGACGGGGAGGTCAGAGAGGAAGTACTCGCGCTTCAGGCCAGAGGCTTGAATTCCGAGCTGCTCGAGGACTTCGCCCCAGGCGTCCTCGTTGCAGATGGACGAGCTGATGCCGCCGATGGCTTGGGTGACGGCAAGGTAGTTGTTGCCGGCCTCGGAGGCACCTGAGCAGACGGGGCTGGGGCTCACGATGGACGAGAAGGTGACCATGTCATCGGACCACTTGAGGGTGTCGAGCCAGGTGATGAATTCGCCCAGGGGGATGGCGTTGGAGTGGTCTTCTTCGTCGGAGATGGCGACCATGTGCAAGGACGCCTCTTCGCGGTAGTAGCCGTCGTTGGCGCCGTTGGGGTTGATCTCGATGGCGGCGTAAGCAGCGTCGCGACCCGTCTCGTCGGCGGAACCGCTGGTGCCCATCACGGCCATGCCCTGGAAGACTTGCTCGGGGTTGGGGGTGTCTTCGTCGATGAAGCGGTACTGACCGGAGGTCTGGAGCTTGCCCGACTGTTGGTTGTCGTACATGTCGGGGGAGACGCTACCGATGTGGTAGTCGAGTCCGCTTCCGAGGAAGAAATCCATGAAAATGGGAAAGTTCTGCGAAAGAGCAGATTGCTCCTCGGACATGGAACAGGAGTTGTCGATAATCCAGAGGATATCTACTTCGGGAACCTGAACCTGAACCAGCTTATCTTCGGCCGAGGTGATCGGAACCGGACGAGCGTTGGGCACGCCATTTAGAGGACTGCTATCCAGCAGGTCGGTTTCGCTCGTACAGCCGCCGACGAGGGCTAGGACAAACAGGAACTTTTTCATGGGATTCTCCAAATGGCACCACGTTTTCACGGGTCGTCATATCAGTTAATGCCCGATTGGCGGCGATACCTGAAGTAATTCCCTTACTTTTTTTGAAAGTTTTTTTGAAAGTTGCCGAAGACATCACTCATAAAGTACCAGCTAAACTCGATATTAGCTTATTTTGGTCTAGGACAGCACATCAGCCCTGGTAAGGGCTTCTGATCGCCCGGTCACCGCCCGGTCTCCGCCCGTTCGGTGCTGGGGAGCCAGGTCTTGGTGGACAATAGCGGCAGCTAACCAGACAGCTGACTTGTCGAGTTTAGAGATCAGCGGGCCGTTTTCCCGCGTCGAGATAGGTTGGAATCGCGCGCTTGGTCGCGTTGGAGTCTGCATGCAGCGTCGGACATTGCTCATCGGAATCGCGTGGTTGGTCGCCTGTAACGGCCGTAGCTTTGTAGGTGATACGCCCTATACCACCCCCCTCACGGCGCCTTGGAGTGCGGAGAATCTCCCGGTCGAGGGGGGGCAAGTGGTCTTCAGCGATGCCCAGATGCTCACAATCCGATTTGATAGTGGAGACCGGCCCGCGCTGAGCAAGCAATTCGACGACGCGCTGATCGCAGCCGGGCACCTCCGCAGGGTAGACACCTCCGCCGCAGATATGACCAGTATTACCTATGGTAAAGGCGGTGGCACGATCGTCGCTCTTGGGGTTCTCGAGCTACATGAAACGGTCACGGTGTCGCTCACCCGGTACGAGCGGTGAACCTTCCGCTCCTCAGCTTCGCGCTGATTCTCGGTACGACAGGCTTGATGCGACTGGTCGAGCTCGCTGTTTCGGTTCGGAGAATTCGCCAGCGACCGGACGATTTGGTCGCCGAGCCCAACCTCTTTCCCGCCATGGCTCTGCTGCACAGTGGGCTGGTGTTGGGTCCACTGGCCGAGGTGCTGTGGCTGGGGCGAGTCTGGAATCCGGTTGAGGCGGGGGCGGCTGCTTTTACACTGATTGTGGCGACTTCGCTGCGGGTATGGACGCTGCGAACCATTGGCTTGTCGTGGAACGTTCGGGTGGTCACGCCTCCGCCGGATGGCATCGCCACAACCGGTCCCTATCACTGGATTCGGCATCCCAATTACCTAGTGGTTATCTTGGAAATCGCGGCTCTCCCCATGTTCCATGGCGCCTGGATTTCTGCAATCGTACTGTCGTTGCTCAACGCGGCGGTGCTGTCGGTGCGCATTCCCACCGAAGAGGCGGTGCTGATGCAGGTGCCGGCCTGGCGGGCATGGTTTGCCGATAAGTCCCGCCTGATCCCCGGTTTGCTGTAGGCCAACACCCCGGATAGATATCCAGTATGCGGATCTTGCCCCTGGTGATGTTGCTCAGCGCGTGTGGAACCAAGACCGTCGAAGACGGCGATTGGACGGTTTCGTTCAACGACAACGGTAGCTTCAACATCGATCATGCGGTGTTGGGTGAGGTCTTGGTAGACGTCCGACCGATCGCGGGCGCAGGCTCCGCCCAGGTGGCGGCCCAGTTTGGTGCCTACAGGTTTGATGATGTCCAGCGTGAGTTCACCCGTGCCGCCTCGTTTGGTCGGATCCGTGGCAGGCGCGCCGAGGCCGGATTGGTGCCCGTCGAAGATGCGGACGGCGAGTTGATGGGCCACCTGAGCTTCAGCTCACAGGGTTCGGTGATGCTCATCGACTGGGCCCCCGACGTGCCTGGAGAGGCCGGCGACGGAAATATACAGAGCCCATTAGTTGGCTTATCCGCCGCTTGCGACGCCGATGACCATTTTCTTGGGCTGGGGGCGCACGCCCAAGATGTCGACCATGTGGGCGAGGCGTTCTCGCTTTGGACCCAAGAGCCCGGCATCGGCAAGACCACGAACGACGATATCCCAGCAGAGTGGCCGCTCATTGGCGCCAAACACGACACGTCCTTTCCGGCGCCGGTTCTGCTCCGACCCCACCGTAGCCAGGCCATTGTTGTCGAATCCAACGCCCGCATCGATGTCGACTTGTGCAGCGATGGCGACCGTTTCGAGTGGGTGGCGTGGCAGAGTGGGTCGCTCACCACGGCCGTGCTGGTCAGCGGCACGCCGAAGGGTATTCTCGCCGACGTCGGGCGTTGGTCGGGCTTACTCACCCTTCCCGAGCCCTGGGTCTTTGGACCGTGGAATGACGCCATTCGCGGTCGCGATTCTGTGCAGGCCGTAGCCGACCGGCTCCGGGCGTTTGGGGCTCCGGGCACGGCCATCTGGACCGAAGACTGGAAGGGTGCCGAAGAGAATGGCTTTGGCTACCACCTGACGGGAGAGTGGTTCGTCGACGACGTGCTGTACCCAGATGTGTCGGTTCAAGCACTCGATCTAGAAGACCAGGGCTACATGTGGCTGGCCTATTTCAGTCCCTTCGTGTTCCCCAACACTCAGACCTGGGACGAGGCCATTGCCGAGGGCGCGGTCCTCCTCGATGAGACCGGCGAACCCTGGATCACAACGGGGGCGACGTTCCAACCGGTGGGGCTGGTCGACCTCTTTGGCGCGGCGGGCCAGGCGTTTGCCTTGGAACGAATGAAGGCGGCGCTTGACCTGGCCTTCGACGGATGGATGGCCGACTACGCAGAGTGGCTGCCGGTCGAGGCCAGCTTGAGCGGGGGAGGCGACGCCTTCGAACTGCATAATGCCTACCCTCTGATGTGGCAGCAGGTGAATCAGCAGGCCATCCAGGGGACCCACGCGGCGTTCTTTGTGCGCAGCGGGTGGCTGGGCACAAGCGGCTTGGTGCCCGTGGTGTGGGCCGGGGACCAACGCACCAGCTTCGACACCGACGATGGGATGCCCAGCGTACTGCCGATGGGATTGGGGATGGCGGCAAGCGGGGTGCCGGTGTTTACCCACGATGTGGGTGGCTATCAGTCCGTTGGCAATCCGCCGTCCGACAAGGAGCTGTGGTTCCGCTGGGCCAGCCTGGGCGCCTATAGCCCCATTCTTCGTACCCATCATGGTGCGTTCGAGGCCGATAACTGGAAGTTCGACTCCGACGACGAGACCACCGAACATTGGGTGGCGGTCGCCACGGAGCACATGCGGCTCTTCCCGTACCGCTACGGACTGGCCGCCCAAGCCGCCGAGTCCGGGATGCCCATGATCGTGCCCATCCCATTCATCTACGGTGGCGACTGGAACCGCACCGACGCTTGGCTCTTGGGCAAGGCCATGCTGGTGGCCCCAGTGATGGAGGCGGGCGCTATGGGGCGTGATGTCGAACTTCCAAACGGTACTCAGTGGTGGTCTTGGCCTGATCTTTCGCCAGCTTCCTCGGGATTTCAGTCGGCAGATCTCGGTCAGATACCGGTCTTCGTCGCAGAGGGTTCGGTCATCCCCACCTTCGACGTCGTTCCCGAAACCCTTGTTCCCGGCGCCAGCAGCAGCCTGATCTCCCTGGAACAGGCCGATCCGTCCCGGACCGTTTATATCTTCGGTGAAGGTGGGTCTTTCACCGAGGCAGATGGCACGTCGTACAAGGTGAATGGGGCGTCGACGGGCGCCGCCGAGGTCACGCAGCAGCTGGCCAGCGGAGACGTCGAGGTTGGCGGACTTATCATCCAGATCACCGGTGATGTGGTGCGCGATTACAGACTCGTTACCACGGGTGCCTTTCGCTGACGGCTCTTCGGAGTTAATGGCCAAAAACCGTTCACAACCGGAGGCCCCATGAAGGTCATCTCTCTGTCTCTTCTGCTGACGCTCGCTGCCTGTGGTTCCACCGAGACTGCGGTTCCCGAGGTCGATGCCGCCCAAGCCGAGAAGTCAAAAGACCAAAAGCACGCCGAGGAAAATGCTACGGCGAAGGCTCCCGAGCTGCCCCAAGACCAGTACGGCGCCAAGTTTACGCTGGCGAATTCCGAGCTAGTCACCGTTCTGCTCGCCGATCCGAAGCCCCATGTGGGTAAGACGGTGCGGGTGTCCGGTGAGGTCACAACGGTCTGCCAGAAGGCGGGTTGTTGGCTGGTGTTGCGCGGCGATGAGGGCGACACTCTTCGGGTCACCATGAAGGAGCACGGCTTCGCAGTCGCCAAAGACATCGCCGGGCGCACCGCGCATGTCGAAGGCGACGTGATTGAGCACGCCGTCGACCCCGAGACCGTGGCCCACTTCAAGTCCGAGACCGAAGCGAACGGCGACGTGCCCGAAGAAGGCAAGACCCATGTCTACGAGATCGTGGCCAGCGCGGTACAGGTTCTTCCTGCACAAGGCTAGGTCTTCGCTACTCGGTGACCATGATGGTGGAGAGCAGCGGCAACGTGCCCGTGGTGGTTAAGGTGCCCATGCCATCGTCGGTGAGTGCGCCTACTTCGAGCCAAGTGGAGGCGGTGTAGCTGGCCACCCAGAGGGTGTAGGGTCCGCCGCCGGTGAGTCCCGCGTCGGCCGCGTTGATGCTGACTGGGAGGCCGTCTGGTGCGTGGTAGTCGAAGGGGGCAGTGTGCCACATGGCAGCGACCGTGCCGGTGACGCCGTCGGTGGGCACCCATTGCCCAGGGGCGACCTGAACGCCGGCCGCCTCGGTGGCGTCTTCGAAGAGGAAGGGCGTCTCGAGATCGTCGATGCCGATGGTGATCCACAAGCCCGAGCCCATCTCGATGGCAGCGGGCGCGCCGAGGGCGGTGGCGGCGTCCAGCATGGGGAGTTGGATGTCGAGCACGCGGGCCTCTTGGTCGGCGAAGGTGACGGGCACCAAGGCCGTCGCCATTCCGCTTCCCCGTGGGGCCACCAGCTCGAGGCTGAACCAGGCGTCGACGGCCACGCTGTTGAAGTGGTAGTCGCCGTTGCCCTCGGTCTTGAACACACGACAGGCCGAGCCTCGGCAAAAGCGGATGTCGGTATCGGGCAGGTCGGCGCCCGCGCTGTCGGTGATGACGCCGCTGAGGCTTGCCGACACATTTTCAGTGGTGGTGGTGCCGGTGACCGTGGTGGACAGGGTTCCGGTGTCGTCGGTAGTGGAGGTACCGCTTGTGTCGCCAACCTTATCGGTTGCGCCACAGGCCATTAGGATCATGGAGAGGGATAGGACCCTCCAGTTTGACGTCGACTGCATTCTTCGCTCCTAAGCCCTTGAGTTAGACCACACTCAAGATGACGTGTAAACCACTCGTCCGCTGCCTGGGCGCACGTTTGACCGCAACGTTACATCAGAGAGGCCGAGGTGATCTACCCGTGTTGTTCCGCATCCCCCAGCAGCTGCTGTTCCCAGACCCCGAGCTCGCCGAGCCAGATGGGCTGTTGGGCGTTGGCGGTGATCTGAGTATTGACCGGCTTCGACTCGCCTATTCTATGGGAATATTCCCGTGGTACAGCGAGGGGCAGCCCATTCTCTGGCACTCTCCCGATCCGCGTTTTGTGCTGCGTCCCGACGCGCTGAAGGTGCGGCGGAGCCTGGGCAAGCGAATTCGCCAGCAGCGATTTGAGATCCGCGCCGACACCGCCTTCGAGAGCGTGATGCGGCTCTGTTCCTCTGTGGAGCGACCCGGTCAGGACGGCACCTGGATTACAGAGGAGATGTTGGACGGGTACTTGGCGCTGCACGAGGCGGGCTATGCCCACTCGATCGAGGCGTGGCGCGATGAACGTCTTGTGGGCGGCATCTACGGGGTGGCGACCGGCAGCGTGTTCTCGGGGGAGTCCATGTTCGCGCTGGAGTCCGATGCCTCGAAGGTGGCCTTTGTCACCGCGATTCAGCGGCTTCAGAAGTCTGGTCTCACGCTGGTTGACTGCCAGGTACACACCGACCATCTGGCTCAGTTCGGCGCGGTCGAGGTCCCCCGAAGGGTCTTCCTCGACGCGCTGATGTCGATGGGGTCGGGGCTCCCGATGGGCTCTTGGACGGCTTTGTTTACCGTCTAAAAGAAGTACCGGACCGTCAGATAAAAATCCAGGTCGTAGAACAAGCCACCGTAGCTGAAGACACCCACGTTCAACCCAAGGTCTGCAGAAATCTGCAGCTGGATGTCGTTGAGGTTCATGTCGAGGCCCGTCTGACCACGGGCACCCAGGGCGGTTCCGCCGATGTTCCAATTATTCCTGTTCCAACCGTAGTCATAACCGTCTTGCAGGAAGCCACCGAAGCCAAAGTGCCAGGGTAATTCGAAGCTGGGGTCGCTGGCGAGCACGCTGGGGTGCCAGAGGTGTACGCCGTGGACGTACACGCCGCCGCGACCGTAATAGCTGGCCAGCACGACTTCTACCGCGGTGGTACTGCCAAAATAGTACTTTCCGCTTAGGCCAGTGGGTTCACCAACCGCGACTCCCAGTCCAAGAGCGTGGGCGCCAGTTCCGATTTCACTTGCTTGTGCAGTTCCAGATAGTCCAGTAGATAAGGTCATAATTGGAAGCAATAGGGGCAGCAGTGTCACATAGACCTCGTTAGTGGTTGGCAACGTAGCACTGTCGAACCCGGTAGCGAGCGCACTTTCTGATTCGCATCCCGGTTCGATATGTCCTAATATATCGTGGCCGGCGGCCCCTTACGTCGCCTGTGGAGACCTGTTCATGACCCCCGAGGAGCTCGGCCAGTTTTTGGCCACTGTCCGTCAGAAGTCTTTTGTGGAATACCTGGACCCTATGGGTGAGACAGCGCAGGCCGCCCTAGACCGGCGCGTTCGTTGGGCCACGATGTCTAGGCGCGACCCGACTCACGCCGATGAGGCTCAGTTCATCCTTCGTAACCAAGCGGCCCTCAAGAAGACGATTCTCGAGGAGTTGCTCACGGGCGGAGACGGCGAAGACTGGCTCGAAGAGGAGGATGGTGACGGCACGGACTCCTGGGCCGTGAACAACTGGGGCGGGGCGCCGCAACCCAACCAAACGCCCATGGCCAGTAAGCGCCGCGAAGAGTTCGTACCCTCCCCGCGGAAGTCCGGCTCCGTCCGTTTGGGCGTTAGTACCCAACCCTCCGCAGCTCCGCGTGTCGACGAGCCCAAGGCCCACGCCTCTGGTGGCGACGTTGGCGATCTCGAAGTGCGGCGAAACACCCACAGCGCCTACAGCAACGCCCAACAGGATGTCGGAGAGACTGGTGGCGTTCAGGACGTCGGCTGGAGTTCTTGGGACGAAAGTGTTGACCAACCCCCGAAACAGAAGATTCTCGATCGATATGTCCAAGACGACTCTGAGCCTGATGAGACCGATGAAACTCCACCCAGCGCCGCGCGTTCCCAACCGCTGCCGCCACCACTGCCGCGGAACTACCAAAAGCTAGTCAATGAACCGACGCCCGAATCCGCTGGGCCGCGTAGCGCGTTGGAGATTCGAGGGTCGCTCAGGCCGGACGAAAAGGCGCTGGCCGCGCGCGATAAGGCGCTTCGGTCTGTGGAGGGCGACGATGACAGCAAGACGGGTCGTTGGATCGTTTTGCCAGGCGTGATGATTTTGCTGATTGGCGGCTTCTTCACTTTTGTTTTTGTTCCCAAGCATCTCGTAAGCCTGGACTCTGGTGTGGCTGCGATTGTCGGGGTTCCTGCGCCCGCGCCTGTGGTGGTCGAACAACCGCAATCCACGGTCGCAGATGGCACAGAGGTAGCCGACGGCACAGAGGT
>JAACDH010000160.1 GCA_009936995.1 Rhodobacterales bacterium | reverse complement strand
TTCCTCCGAATTTTTTCCCAAGATCAATCGCCACCGCAAGGCGATCTCGGCGCTCGAGCGGTCCTCGCCTGAGCGAACGTCATCGCGGATGGGGTCGGGGGCGACATCTGGCATCTGCCGAACGTATCGTGTCCGGAACGGTTAGCTCGGGGGAATGCGTATCGTCTTCCTCTCGCTTGTTGTCGGCTGCTCCCCTCCCAACGCCGCCGACTCAGGTTCCACTGGCACCACCACAGGCAACCCGTCCACTCAGGCAACGGGCCCCACTACCCTTCGCGTCCTCACCTGGAATATCGAGTCTCTCGGCAACCAAGGTTCGGCGGACTATGACGCGGTAAAGACGATCTTGCTCCGTATTGACGCCGACATTGTCGGACTCAACGAGATCGACGATGTGGACGTAGAAGACGTCCGAGCGTTGGCTGCCGAGCTGGGGTACGACACCCTCTTTGTCCCCGAAAGCAATCCGTTCGGCGACCTCCGAAACGCCCTCATGACCCGCCTGCCCGCCGAAAATGGTCGCGCCCATCAGGCCGGCAACCTCTCGTCGGACGGCGGCGCTAACGATCTCACCCGCTTGCCAGTCAGCCTAAACCTCACCCAGCTCGACCTCACGCTGGTCAGCAACCACTGGAAGAGCGGCTACGACGAACCCGGCGAATTTCGGAAGTGCACCGACAGCATCCGAACCCTACAAGCGGCCAATGTCGCCTCCCCTACCGGCAGGTTCATCCTGATGGGAGACGTGAATCACGAGGCGACCGAAGGCGCCCAGAGTCCCGTCGAGTGGACCTCGCTTCCATCGGGAACACCCTCCTCCTTTCGCCTCGGCCAAGACATCGCCGACCAACTCAGCGACGGCGGTATACGCAACGACCCGTTCGCGCTCTTCGCCGACGCTGGACTCTCCGTGGTCGATGCCGCACAATTGGATGGGCGTCTGGCCACCCGACCGGTATCCGGCAGGCGAATAGACTATCTAATGCTCAGCCAGGCCTTGACGGGCAGCATCGTTCAGGCCGAAATATACGATTCCACCGATTAAAATCTGGCCGCAGGACTGCCGAAATTCGGAGACGTGCCCCCCCGAGAGCTGTCGGCTGACGCCTCGGACCACCTCCCGGTGTTCATGGACATCACCCTGAACTAAGTCGCTTAGGGACTTGGAGTTGGGTCGTCGAAGGACGGGAGATCGAGGAACGCGCGACGGCTGCTAATCACCGGCCGAAGGGCTTGGGGGTTCGTCTCATTGCCGGTTGCCGCTAAAGCCATCACGGTCTGTAGCGTCTTACTGCTGGCGCGAACTTCGATGTAGCGGGCAATCAAGCCCTCTGGGGCCCACCAGCTCTCTTCGATGGAGGTGAGGCTGCCCGTGTTCCAGCTTCGCCGCACTCGTAACGTCTGAAAGGTGCCGGCAGGAACGGTAATCTCCTGGCTAGCGACAGGCTCTACCGTAACCTTAGCCTTGACCAAAACAGATTGATAAACCTGCTTTTCACTAGTGATAAACACCTCATGATTCACCAGCGGCAGGCTCTCGGCCCCGCCGGTCGACCGATTGTGGGTAGCCGCGTAACGACCGTTGTCTTTGGCGTAGGTGCGCGACGCATAAGCATAGACGGTTCCCGGCGACGACAAGTTCTCGTACATCTGCTCTTGGACAAAGGCGTCGCCACTAGAGACGTCGCGGTACAGGTAAACATCTTTCGGAGATAGGCCCTTGCCCGAACCCCGATAGTAGTCGTAGACCTGCCAGTTTCCGTCGGCCGGGACCGGATAGAACGCGGTGACATCCTCGGGGATATCTCCCAGCGCTCCCTGGATGAGTGCGTCTTCGCGGAGGGTGGGTAGGTCGGTAACCTTGACCGGAGCCTCGGACACCGGCGGCGCGTCATAAATCACCACAGGCTTGGGCGGCTCAATGACGGGCGTATCTAGCCGAATCGCCGTCACCAGTAAAAAGCCACCCCCCACCACTGCGGCCACCGCCGCAATCCATGTGCCTCGTCCACTCATCACGCTGCCTCCTGCGCGCCCACCCTATCAAGCCCTGGGCTCGACCGTCGCCCGCTCTAGGGCTCGGTAGCCCCGCGCAAACCCATGGGCCAAGAAGTGCTCGGACAGGGAGGACTTCAGCGCGCTCGTACCCTTGAGCTTTTCGCCCCAAAGGCTTCGTATACCCACCGGCTTGTCGACCGGCAGGGCGCGAATCACCATCAGAAGGCAGACGGCATGATCGGTAAAGGCCAGCCAGGTTCGAGGCCCTTTGTCCACGAGAATCACGACATCGCCGTCTCGACGGTCTTCAGCGTCTCGCGGGCCCTCAATGTGGCCCCCAGTCAGTTCCCGGCAGATTCGGCGGAAAAGGGCTCGATTACGCCATTCAAAGTGGCCATGTTCGGATGGAAGTCATCCCAAAAGTCCACCCGACGCTGCTCGCGATCGGTGGCGGGGCCGCCCTCGCCGAGAATTTCCTCTGCGTCTAGCGCGTTGCGCTCTTGGGACGTTCCATCTCGACTCACCGCGTCGGCGTTCGCACGCTCATTGGCCAGCAGCGCGCCCACCGATTGGAGCTCATCCAGCGGCGTCGAAGGGTCGGCTTGAAGCGTCGCAGCCCGTTCCTCTAGGGCTGCAATCTTACCCGGTCACACGACCATGACGTCGACCAT
>JAACDH010000724.1 GCA_009936995.1 Rhodobacterales bacterium | reverse complement strand
TGCTCGGTGCAAGAAGCGCATTTAGACGACACCATTTGGAGCAACGGTTGGACGGTTTCCCACCCCGAATTCCGAACTGGAAACCGTGCCGTCCAGGCTCCCAACAACCTCACCTGGCGCTTTAGTGGTGGGGCTATGGCGAGACTGCAGACAACTCCTCCGGAGTCCATCCGCTTCCAGCGTTCATGGTCGCACGCGAAGTCGAGGCTATCGCGAACACGCTAGAATCGGACGAGTTTCCTAAGCGATCCCACCGATACCGGTGGGTGGGATTCAGCCGGTATCCACCGGGCACGGTCTGCACGATGTCGCGCAGCCCCAGACGCCGCAGCGCTGACACGGCCACCCGGAGCCGGTTCACGGCCGATGCCCCTGTCATACGCTCCCCGCTCCACACCTCGGTCACCAACCAGTCTCGGTCCGCCGCTCCGGTTCCGCGTGTCCGCGCCTTGAGCAGCGCGCCCAGCAGCCGTCGCGGTGGCCCCAGGTTGGCCAGGTTCACCGACTCTTCTGAGGGAAGATGTACACTGCTCAGGTCCTGGGCGACCACGATGTCCATGCCGGTCAACACATCCGGATGATCGGCAATCAACTGGTGACGCAGCGCCGACAGGGTGCACATTTGTTTGATCAGCATCGGGCTTCGCTCGTTTTGCTCCGGACTATGTGCCGTATCGAATCGCTTCAACGCCTCCGATGCGCTTGAGAGATCTCGGATTTCGGCCCATCGGCGCGCGTTCGCCAGGGCCGGATAGGCCCCCATCCAGGCGACCAACCGCAGTCCCTCCGTGTCGCCGCGCCCTCGAAGCACCTGCGTTGCGGTAGCGAGGTCCGAGGCGAAGCAGCTCGGGCGGCGCTGGAGCGCGTGGACACCGGCGCGAACGCACAGCGCTCGAGGCAGCACTTGATCTTGGTTTCTCCGCGCAGCCCACACGCCCCGATTCAGGGCTTCAATGGCGGAGTCCAGCTGGGACATGCCCAGATAGGCCTCGCCGAGGGCCACGTCAACGATGAGCCTTGAGCGCGGGTCCAGATCTCGCTGGGCCGCTTGCACGAGCGCCGCCTCCGCGCCCCTCCAATCTGCTTGAAGGAGCCTCGTCAGACCCAGGTTTTGCCAATAGAGGCCCATCCCACCAACGTTGAATGTGCGCTCCCACCACGACCGCGCCGATTCGAGCAGGGTCAGCGCGCGCTCCCTGTCCTCTGCGGCGATGTCGAGGGCCAGCTCGGCAGCGAGCTCCGCCCGGCCGTCGGGGTCGCCGCTCTCCATGGCGTGCGTCATGGCCAGCTCACGGATCTGCCCAGCCTCACGAAATGCACCGGCCGCGTAGCGCTCTGCGGCACGGGTGCGCAACGACAGCTGCAACTTGTTGGCTTTGTGAAGTGCCAGCACTTCGGCGCATCTGCCCTGAACGAGCAGGGCGGTTGACACCACGTCGGCGCATTGTTGGGCCAAGGGGAGGTCGGTCTGCTCCTGGGCCAGGTCCAGGGCTTGCATCGCCTCATCTCGGCCTAGGTCGATCTGGCCCAACCTGATCCGAGAGCGGGCTCTATGGCGTAGGAGACGAGCACGAAGGGGGGCGCTCACACCGGCCTCTGCGTGCTGGGTGCGGGAAATGATCTCTTTTAGCCATCCACCTCGCCACAGGGCGGATACCAGATTTAACGTCGCGCGGGCCCTCTCTTCCGGGTCCGAGGTGGCATCCACGGCGGCCCTGAGGTTGTCGAGCTCGACGGACATCCACCGCGCTCCTCGTTCACCCATCGCCGCCATCTGCGCCGCCATCCGGTTGTAGTGCTGGGCGTGCCGTCTCACGGTATCCGCCGACAGGGGGGAGGCGTCGAGCGCCACAAAGGCTTCGAGGACTCGAAAGACCTGGAGTCGCGGTGGGAATTCGCTGTGCAGTGTCCGCAGCCAGCTGCCGTTGTCGAGCGCGACCAGGGCCGCAGTGACATCGGCGCCGATATCGAACACGGCCTCTGCCGCAGCTAGGTCGAAGCCCCCCTGAAAGACCTGCGCCTGCCTCAGCAGATCGCGTACGGTGTCCGACATCTGCTCCCACGCGGTGCGTACGACCCGCGCCAGAGCGCCGGCGGTTAGCAGCCACGTCCATCTATCTTCTGTAAGCGTCCTGAGGAGCCCTTCGGCGCCAAGCAGGCGTACGCGAGACGCAACGACCCGGATGGCCAGTGGATGGTAATCGAGGTGTTCGACGATGGCGGCAACCAACGTGGCGTCGATGGTGTACACGCCAGCGTGCTCTAAGAACAGCGCTTCCGCCGCCTCTGATTCCAGCGGTCCGATCCGCACGACCTTCATCATTGCGTGTTCGATCACCCTGCGCGTGCACACCACTACGTGCAGATCGCCACCGGGGCGAATCACCAGACGGAGCACCTCCGTCAGATCGTCAAGTACGCCCTCCGGTGCATCAAACACGACCAAATCGACATCGGCCTTGAGCAGCGCGGTGATTCCAGAGCGTCCGGCTTCCACGCCCAAGCACTCGCACAGACGCGCCGACAGCTGAACCGCATTGGTCACATCGGCGAGGGAGCACCAGCGCACGCGGTCGGACTGCGGCAGTGCGGTCGCAAGCAGCCAACTCTTCCCGATTCCGGGAGGCCCGACGACGGACACCAACCGGTGGTCGCGAACCGCGGTCTGTAGCTCGTTGAACTCTGAATCTCTTCCAAAGACCTGGAGGCCGGCCTCATGGTGGTCGTCTGACGCTACTTGAATCCTTGTCGCCGATTGGATCATGGTACGCCCTCCAAATTGGTTATACCATTCAACCAATTAGGAATCAATAACCCTTGCAACCCGCTGCAGCCGAAGGGGTCCCCATTTGCTGTCTGCCGCACCCCATTGGGGCCCAGAGCGCCACACTGTTAAGAGATTACATGCTGAAAAAACTACACACGCCAAGACCCGTTGATCTCGCCGCCGATGGTATTCGGGACGAGATCCTATCGGGGCGCATCGCACCAGGAGAGCGGCTACCGCCGGAGCGAAAACTAGCGGAGACCCTGGGCATCAATCGCCAGACATTGCGGGCCGCCTTGGCGCGCCTGCAGGCTGAGGGGTTGGTGGAACCGCGTCAGGGGTCTGGCATCACCGTCTTGAACTGGCGCGAGACCGCAGGGGTGTCGCTCCTGCCGCATCTCGTTGCCGCTGGCGACCTGACCTTGTTGGAGCCCTTCCTGCGTTTGCGACGAGCGATCACTGCCGAGATCGTCGCTTCGGCCTGCAAGCGGGTGACGGATCAGGAACTGGATGAGCGCGACCAGATGGCAAACACGCTGGTCTCCGAGACCGATCTAGACAGGCTCGCCAAAGGCAACATCGCGTTCTCCCGACGCCTGGTCCAGCTCACGGAAAATCTACCCATTGAGCTGCTGTTCAATACCTTTGCGGCGATTTACGCATCACGCGAAGACCTCCAAGCCGCGATGCTTCGCAATCCGGACACCCTTCGCGCAGTCTTTCCAGCCATCGTCGGGCTGTTGCGACAGCGCCAGCCAGAAATGGCGCGTCAAATCGTGCTGCAGGTTCTGACCTCGTTAGACGAAAACTTGGTGGCGGCCACACGGGCAAAGCCTGACCTCTGAGAGCATTTACCGTCGGATCAGCAGCGGAATGGCGAGGGCGCACGCCGGCACCCCCGCCATTAAAAGCCGGTCTATACAATTGTTTTTCCTGCCTATCTCTGTCTGCGGAACAGACCGAGCATCGCCAGCGGAAGCCAGCCGAACGTCGCGAGCCCCGATGCGTGGGAACACCCGTGCGTCACGGTGTTCGTCGTGCCTCCCGACACCACGATGTCCAGAACATCCGCGCCTTCAGCGTCTCCGCCAAGGCTCTTGAGCGTGCCTTCGGTGTAGGCCGAAATCACCTCGTCGCCGTGGCGCCAGCTGTCGGTACTGATGTACGTCGCGACCGCGCTTCCCACGGCCTCTTGCTCAATACCCACCTGCATCACGGTGTGAAGCGTCATCTCGTGGATGGCGTCACCGTCCACGGAGGGCAGGGCGTTGCTTCGGTACAGGGACCATTCGTAGCCGCTCGGCGCGGGATGCTCATCTTGGGCACCGCAGGTCCCAGGTACGCAGTCGGTCGCGAAAAGGACCACCTCCGTTCCACCGATCTGCGCGGGTCGCCCGCTCCAGCTGGTGACGTCGAGGCTCTCGACCACCCACCCTTCCTTGCGCAACAAACCCACCTCGAGCGTGTACTCCTGTCCCCCGACGTCGTCGGTGACCGACAGCGCGAAATCGTCGTTACACCTAATCGGATCGGCGTAGAACCACTCGGTCCCCGCGGTGAGCAGGTCGACCTCTTTCACGGTCCCGGCGACAGCCGGCGCCGCCAACGCCATCGCCACCGCCAAACCGATCATGACTGCCGCCGGCGGCGCAGGCCCAGCGCGAGGAGACCGACCAGCGCCGCCGTGCCACCGACCGGTGCTGTGGTCGTGGAGCAGCCATGAATCACTTCATTGGTGGTTCCGCCCGACACAACGATGTCCGCACTGGCCGACCTCGGGTTTGTCAACGTGAACAGGGCCGGTTCCACGACATCGCCGTACAACTCCCCCGTGTCATTGGTGACAAAGACCTGGACCGTGTCCCCCACATTGTCGAAGTCAAAATTCAGGTCGAAGTCCACAGGTTCGTAGTCCTGCGGCGGTGCCATGGGCATGGAACGGAAGAACTGCCACTCCGGGTCGGTGGTGCCCCACTGCTCGTTGTACTCCTTGGAGACGTCAGCGTCGTAGATGAGTCTCTCCCCCCCGAGGGTCACCTCGCCATAGCTGTTGGATTTTCCAGTGTAGACACCGACAATCAGCGAGTGGGTGTCATCGGGGTCGGGCCAGGCCAGGTCAACATTAATTATGCAGGTCATTGTGATCGTCGTCGTAAGGGTACCGTTGGCGATAGTGGTGTTGGTGTCGACGCCGCCCTGAACGTAACTCCAGGCGTCGGCGTAGGCAGGGGTCGCCGACAAGCCATTGAGTAGCAGTGCACAGGTGACCGTGGTTGCGAAATTGAAGAACTTCATTTTATACCTCTCTTCGCCAGATGCGTTGTTGCACCTGGAACTGCAATTAAGATGGATGAGTCCGATGATTAAAGAGAGTTAATCGCAGATTAATCGTCTATAGTTCTTTTATTTCCAGGACTTTCCGGCGGGGTGTATATCCATTCATAGGACAGATAACGGAGCCTACGCTGATGTCGGAAGTTCTTTTTCATGGTGGCGTATGAGGTGGTTGCGCTTCAAGTCGCGTCTCTGGTGGAGACCTCCCCGTCCAGCCGTCTTCGCCCCTTGTCAGGGTCGCAGCTCGATACCGACCTCCGAAGGAGTAGCGGCCTCTCGATTGATTGAAATCGGCATTCAACAGCACCAACTACCAGGACTGCCGTTTTATTTTGGGCGTGTAGATCGGGATGCCCTTGGAGCAGCCTTGGCAACGCTTCTGTCCACCAAGGGCACCGTTTCGGCAGGGTCCATGTACTTCGAAGAGGCGTTGGGTCTTCCATACCCACCCCTGGGAGCCCCTCCGCGTTGTATTCGAGCAGCCGAAATGTGCCGGATAACCAAATTGCGCCATTGTAGTACAGGACCTGCACCCCATTCAGTTCAAAGAGAACATGGGTCCACTGTGCGGTCTTGTGGGTCTTTCTCATGACGTACGTGTCGTTGACGCTGTGTTCCTCATATTTATTGCTTAAAAGTGATAAGCTGAGACAATCGGGCCCGATGCCTGTTAGCAGCAGGTTCGCGGTCAATTGAGTCTCCAAAGTCGGCGTGGGAATTGCTTTGCGAGCCGCGAACGGGTTTGAGTCCTGTAGAATAGATCCGATGGGTTAAGCGAAGCCGTGAGGAGGGGCCGTTGCTAGACTGGTTCAC